>JALZOI010000132.1 GCA_030857245.1 Myxococcota bacterium | reverse complement strand
GGCGAGCACCGCGGCGATGCCGGCGGCGAGCCCGAGCACGAGGAACGGCACGAGCGGCAGGCCGGGCACGAGCGCCAGGCCGATCAGCAGCAAGGCCGCGCCGCCGAGCACGCGGGGCTGGCCGCCGAGCTGCTCTCCCAGATCGGCGCCGAGCGCGCGGTCCCCGGTGCTCGCGACGCGCGTGACGAGCAGCCCCGAGGCGACGGCGACCAGCAGCGCGGGGATCTGCGCGACGAGCCCGCCGCCGATCGAGAGCAGCGAGTACGTGCGCATCGCGTCGCCGGCCGACATCCCGCGCGAGCCCACGCCGATCACGAGCCCACCGACGAGGTTGATCACGACGATCACGATCGCGGCGATGGCGTCGCCCTTGACGAAGCGCATCGCGCCGTCCATCGCGCCGTAGAGCTGCGACTCGCGCTCGAGGTCCCCGCGGCGCCGGCGTGCCGTCTCGGCGTCGATCGAGCCGCCGCGGAGCTCGGCGTCGATCGCCATCTGCTTGCCGGGCATCGCATCGAGAGCAAACCGCGCCGCGACCTCGGCCACGCGCTCGGCACCCCGCGCGACCACGATCAGCTGGACGACCGTGATCACCGCGAACACGACGAGGCCGACCACGAGGCTGCCGGCCACGACGGACGAGCCGAACGCGCGGACGACCTCGCCGGCGTCGGCATCGGCGAGGATCAGCCGGGTCGTGGAGACCTCGAGGCCGACGCGGAACAGCGTCGTGATCACCAGCAGCATCGGGAACGACGCGAACTGCAGCGGCTGCTGCGTGAACACCGCCGCCATCAGCAGCGCGACCGAGATCCCGATGTTGAGCGTGAGCAGCAGGTCGAGCAGGGGCCGGGGCAGCGGCACCACGAGCATCGCCACGACGGCGATGACGAGCGCGGCGATCGCGAGCTCCGCCCACCGCGGCGAGCCCCGCTCGCCACGGGTCACGCCACGGGTCACGGGGTCTCGACTTCCTCGAGCTCGGACGGATCGAGCTCGATCGCATCCTCGGCGACGTTGTCGCTCGGGCCGCCGAGGTGGCGCACCAGCGAGAGATGGATCTGGCTGCGGATCATGCGCAGCACGCTGTCGAGCTCGTCGGCCGGCAGCTTGAGGCGCCCGCGCAGGGTCTCGAGCGTCGACCGCACGAGCAGCTCCTTCGCCTTCTCGAGCCAGCGGAACGCGGTGACGCGATGGACGCGATAGATCGCGCCGATCTCGTCGATGTTGAGGCCGTCGACGTGATGGTAGCGGAGCAGCGTCTGCTCGCGCGCGCCGAGCTGCGTGAGCGCCTCCGAGAACGCCGCGCGGAACTCGTTCGAGTACGTCCGCTTCATGTACTCGATCTCGGGATCGTCCTGCGCGATCGCGTGCTGCGCGATCAGCTGGTCGTCGTCGACGAGGATCTCGCGCTTGCCCTTGCGCAGATCGTTGAGGCACGTGCGCACGGCGACCGAGCGCACCCAGCGCCGCAGATCACCGCGCCCGGCGTACTCGGAGATCTTGCCGGCGCTCGTGGGCGTCCCGGTCGTGCCACCCCCGACGAACAGGCGCTGGCGCACCAGCTGCTTGATGTCAGCGAGGCGCGGCGGCCCGATCCTCATGCGCGCGAGCGCGATGTCGACCTCGCGCATGAAGTCACGGTCGAACGCGTTGATCGCGGCGGCGAGCTGCTTGGCGCAGCCGGTCGCGAGGTAGAGGTCGGCGGGGCGTAGCCCATCGAGCGCGGCCTCGGCGAGCTCGGGCGTGACCTGACGGCCCACGAAGGCGACGACGTCCACCGCGTCGATCGCCAGGTCGGGCCAGGCGGTGCGCCCCTCGGCGACCAGGGACCACAGGCGGCGATCGAGATCGGGGATGGCCTCGAGAGTCGGCCGCGCCGCCGGGGGCGCGGCATCGAGAAACGGACGCACCAGGCTCGGCGTGGACACCGTCACGACAATAGGCCACCGGGGGCCGGCGTTGGTCAAACGATCTCCCCTGAGCTACGATTTCTCGAGGCGCTGGATGGAGCCGAATCGCAAGGTCCGCAAGCAGGGGCTCGAGCACTTCATCAAGTTCGTGCGCGAGCTGCCGTCCCCGTCGCCCCAGGCGATGTTCCAGGAGCTCGAGGAGCACGGCTACCGCGGGCAGACGACCGCGCGCCGGGCGCTCTGCCTGATGGCCTATCGCCACGTCCGCCGGGTCAAGCGGATCTACGTCGACGGGGTCGATCGCGCGGAGCTGCCGCGCAAGTCGAACTTCCTCTGCGTCGGACCGACCGGCTCGGGCAAGACATTCCTCGTCGAGACCTTGTTCGGCAAGCTCCTCAAGCTGCCGACCGCGCTCGTCGACATCACGACGTACTCGGAGACCGGCTACGTTGGCCAGGATCCGTCGACCATCCTCACGCGCCTGCTGCACGCAGCGGACGAGAACCCGATGCTGGCGTCGATCGGCGTCGTCTGTCTCGACGAGTTCGACAAGATCGCGTCGGGCCAGAACAACGCGATGTTCGCCGGCGCGGGCACGACGAAGGACGTCACCGGCATGGGCGTGCAGCGCGAGCTCCTGAAGATGCTGGAGTCCAGCGAGGTCGTCGTGCCGCTCGACCTGACGCACAGCTCGTACGCGGATCACGTCGTGATGTCGACCGCGGACATCGCCTTCATCGCCGCCGGCGCCTTCTCCGGGTTCCAGCAGATCGCGCACCGCCGCGCGATGCGCGATCAGATCGGGTTCGGTCGCGACCAGGCCGGCGGGGTCGGCGATCCCGAGGCGATCGCGGTCGACTTCTCCGCCGAGCAGGTCGAGAACGTCGCCAACTTCCAGGCCTACGGCTTCCTGCCCGAGCTGGTCGCGCGGTTCACGCGCGTGGTCCCGTTCCGCGCGCTCGACGTCGGCACGCTCAAGGACATCCTGCGCACCGACGTCGTCCAGCGGATGACCCACGAGTTCAAGCTCGAGGGCTTCGAGCTCGAGATCGACGAGGCCGTCCTCGATCACGTGGTCGCCGACGCGCTCCGCCGCGAGACCGGCGCCCGCGGCCTGTCGTCGACCCTGACCCGCCATCTGGAGGAGGTCGCGTTCGGCGCGTTCGGCGTCGACGGGGGCGGCGCCGTGCACGTGGTGCTGCGCGACGACGAGATCGCCGTCGACGTGAAGTGACCCGCGCGACCTCGTGGCTCGGCATCGCGGATGCCGATCGAGTTAGCGCAGCGCCGCGGCTTCAAGTCACGTGCACGGCCGCCGGCCCCGAGAACCGCTCGCGCCGCTGGTGCGGCTCGCTTGACCGCTTCGCCTTCGGCGGCCGCCCTGCGCGCTGCTGCCCCTGCCTGCTTGCTCGTCCGCGCCATCTGTTACCTGCACCAATGTTCAGCTCGGCTGCCAACTCGAAATCGCCGATCGTCACAACCAAGTCAGTGTAGCAGTCAGTCCGAAGCGGTCTGGCCGAGTCGATGATGGTCTCAGAGTAGACGCGCCGGTTCTCGCCTCTCGTCTCCCCGTTCAAAATCCGAAAACCGGAGCGTGGGGTCGAGGCGTCAGCGCGCTGAGCCGTGTGGAGAGGCGCGCCGCAACCTGCGCCGCTCGCGCGTGCGGCTCTCCATCACGGGGCTGCGCGACGCCCCGCGCTCTGCACCAACCCCCATCCAGCGCGGCGCACAGCGGACTCCCAGCGCTCCGCATCGTCAGAGATCACCGACGGTGTTGCGGCGCGCGGGCAGGCCGCCGCAAGCTGAAGCGCAGGATGCTTCACGACCCGGTAGCCGCAGTCCTGGACTGGGAGACCCAGCAGCGGGACTTCGAGGGCGACGGCGCCCTGCGGGATATCTACGTCCAGGCCACGACGACCGCAGACTGGAAGGTCGTCCTGGCGCTCATCCTCGACGGGAACTTCCAGGCTCGGCTCGAGCGCGGTGGAGCCTTGGTACCGGTCCCCATCGAGTTCGAGACGCTGTTCGACGACAACGACAACGATCGACATCTGCTGTCCTTCACGATCGCGGACGTCGTGCTCAGCTGCCAGTTCTTCCAACCGGAGGAGATCGAGCTCTCCTTCCTCCCGAACGGCGTGACCGAGGATGCGTTGCAGCACGTGCTGGCCTTCATCGTCGACATCGGTGAGGCCACGCGAAAACCCGTGATCATGACGCCCGAGAACTACCCCCAAGCGCCGATCTTCCGGTACGAGCCCGACGAGCATCAGCTCACGTGGATACCGCCGGTCGAGAACCGCAACTGAGCAACAGGCGCGGCATCTCCAAGCGATCAACCGCTCAGCCGTCGCCGATCCGCGCGCTCTCGCGGCGGCGCCACCACAGCAGACTCCACGCGGCCGGGACGAAGATGCTGATCGCCGACCCGATGGCGAGCCCGTAGCGGAGCTCTGCCGGCGGTAGCCGGCGGCCCAGGTCGAGCGCGACGAACATGTGGAACGTGCTCCACAGCGTGAAGCCGCCGAGGACCATGGCGATCGGCAGCACGGCCCAGTGGCCGAGCACGCGGACGACCAGGGCGGTGGTGAGCGACGAGGCCGGGCGGCTGCAGGCGCGTCCCACCAGCAGGCCGACGGCGCTGACCCCCACGACAGCCACGATCACCGTATCGAGGTTCCTCGTCAGCGTGCCGGTGCCGTACCGGGCGCTGAGCACCCAGGCCCCGGGAAAGGTGCTGATGATGAGCACCACGTAGCCGAACACGATCGTGATCGCGCTGGCGCCCGCGAGGAGCAGGCCGGTGGACGGACCGTCGGCCCGCCGGGCGGCGGCCTGGGCGATCTCGATCGGTCCGCGCGCGAGCGCGTCGAGGTCCTGGTAGGCATCGGCGCCGACCCGGATCGCCTGGCGCATCCGGCGCTCGAACCAGGCCTCGGCGATCCACGTCGCGACGACGTAGCTGCCGAGGACGCCGAGCGCGACGAGCGCCATCACCATGACGAGGTCGAGGCCCGGCACGAACCACGCGGCGAACCGCAGCAGCAGGGGATCCGAGAGCATGAGGATCATCAGCATCGCGGCGACGAGCGCGGTCGCGCCCGCAGCGGCCCGCCCGACCCGGTGCGCGAACACGTGCGCCAGCGTGAGCGGCATCATCACGAGCTCGCGCCGCCGCTCGTCGGCGAGCGCATCGCGGCGGGCCTCGGCGCCAGGCCGATCGTCGCGGTACATGTTCGTCGTCCGCAGCGCGTCTTCGATGCCGCCGAGCTGGCGCGCGCTGTCCTCGCGGAGGGCGGCGAGGTCGCTGGTGATCCGGGTGTCGATCGAGCTCATGGGGTCTCCGGGGGAGCGAAGGCGGGGTGGGGGGCGTGCACGTCGAACCGGCGCGCGTAGATGTCGCGCAGCCGCTCGCGGCCGCGGGACAGGCGGGACTTGATGGCGGACACCGACGTGCCCTCGAGCTCGGCGATCTCCTCGACGCGCCACCCTTCGAGGTCGTGCAGCACGATGGCCTCGCGCTGCGCGTGATCGAGCAGGGCGAGGGCGGCGCGAGCTCGCTGCGCTCCGCCGAGGGTCTCGTCGAGGGCGGGCTCGCTGCCGGCGCGGTCCTCGGTGAGCGGCAGCACGCGGCGCCAGAACGAGCGCCGGTAGCGGTTGCGGTGCACCGAGATGATCACGCGATACAGCCAGCCGCGGAACGCCCCGTCGTCGCGGAGCCCGTCGAGCTTCGCGAGCGCCCGTAGCATCGCCTCCTGATACAGGTCGTCGCCGTCCGCTCGCGACCGGCACACCGAGCGCGCGAACCCGGCCGCGCGGTCGTGCACCGGCTCGAGTAACCGCCTCAAACGTTGTTGCGTGGTTTCCATCGTCGAACGGGGGGACAGCTTCAGGTACCCGTTTGGTCGCAGCGATCTTCGAGAATCGCCGAGCTTTCGCGCAACCTCGCGGGATGATTCGTCGCGCGCGCAATCGACGCTCGCCCCGCAGGGGCGCCGGGCGCGCAGCGCACGGGCGCGTGCAACGCACCCGCAGTGGCAATCGAGCCCGGAGCGCAGCGGAGGCGAGAATACCGCGCCCACCCGTGGCGTTCTTCAGGTGGACGTTTCGTGATACGTCCGCAGGGGCTGTATGGACAAGATCGTCGTCGAAGGCGGTAACCGCCTCGTGGGCAAGATTCCGATCAGCGGCGCGAAGAACGCCGCCTTGCCGCTGCTCGCCGCGTCGCTGTTGCCGACCGGCACCTCGACGTACAAGAACGTCCCCCAGCTCGCCGACGTCCGGACGATGGCGAAGCTGCTGCGCATGCTGGGCTGGGAGGTCGAGGGCACGACGACGCTCGAGATCAGCGCGCCCGGCGGCAGCAACCGCCGCAAGCCGAAGCTCGAGGCGCCCTACGACCTCGTCAAGACGATGCGCGCGAGCGTGCTCGTGCTCGGCCCGCTCGTCGCGCGCTATGGCCGCGCCCGCGTCTCGCTGCCCGGGGGCTGCGCGATCGGCGCCCGGCCGATCGACCAGCACCTCAAGGGGCTGCAGGCGATGGGGGCGAAGGTCACGCTCGACCACGGCTACGTCGACGTCGAGTGCAAGCGCCTCAAGGGCGCGACGATCATGCTCGACGTCCCCACGGTGACGGGCTGCGAGAACCTCATGATGGCGGCCGCCCTCGCGAAGGGCCGGACCGTGATCGAGAACGCCGCCCGCGAGCCCGAGGTCGAGGAGCTCGCCCTCGTCCTCAACAAGATGGGCGCGAAGATCACCGGCGGCGGCACCGCCAACATCACGATCGAGGGCGTCGACGAGCTGTCGCCGATCGAGCACGCGATCATGCCCGACCGCATCGAGGCCGGCACGTTCGCGGTGGCCGCCGCGATGACCCGGGGCGACGTCCTGCTCGAGGGTGCCCGGCTCGAGCACCTCGATGCCGTCGTCGCCAAGCTGCGGGCGGCGGGGGTCAGCGTCACGGCCGAGGCCGGCGGCGTCCGCGTGCGCGGCGGCGGGGACATCGCCGCGGTCGACATCGTCACCCAGCCGCACCCCGGGTTCCCGACCGACATGCAGGCCCAGTTCATGGTGATGGCGTGCGTCGCGCGCGGCCAGTCCGTGATCAAGGAGATGATCTTCGAGAACCGCTACATGCACGTCCCCGAGCTCGGGCGCATGGGCGCGGACATCCAGGTCAGCGGGCGGGTCGCGGTGGTCCGCGGCGGCGGGTCGCTGACCGGCGCGGCCGTGATGGCGACCGACCTGCGCGCGTCGGCGAGCCTCGTGCTCGCCGGGCTGATCGCGAGCGGCAAGACCGAGGTGCTGCGCGTCTACCACCTCGATCGCGGCTACGAGGCGATCGAGAAGAAGCTCAAGGCCGTCGGCGCCAAGATCAAGCGAGCGAAGGACGTCTAGTGACCCGGCCGATCATCCTCGCGATGCCCAAGGGCCGCATCATGGAGGAGGCGGCGGCCATCTTCACGCGCGCGGGCTACGACCTCGCGCCGCTGTTCTCCGACTCGCGCAAGCTCGTCCACGAGTGCGGGCCGCTCCGCGTGCTCGTGCTCCGCAACTCGGACGTCGCGACCTACGTCGCCCACGGCGCCGCCGACATCGGGGTGGTCGGCAGCGACGTGCTCGACGAGGAGGGCCGCGAGCTGTTCGAGCCGCTCGACCTCGGCATCGGCCGGTGCCGGATGATCGTCGCGGAGCGCGCCGACCAGCCGGTCGACGAGCGCTCGCAGTCGCACCTGCGGATCGCCACGAAGTACCCGCGGACGACCCGCGCGTACCTCCAGAAGAAGGGGATCACGGCCGAGGTCATCAAGCTGTCGGGCGCGATCGAGCTCGGGCCGCTGACCGGGCTGTGCGACCGCATCGTCGATATCACCCAGACCGGTGAGACCCTGCGCCAGAACGGCCTGGTCGAGGTCGATACCCTGGGTGAAGTCAGCTCGCGCCTCGTGGTCAACCCGGCCCGGCTCAAGCTCGACGGCGACCGGCTGGGACCGCTGATCGATGCACTCGAGCGCGCGCTTCCCTGATTCGCCGACCGAGCCAGGGTAGTATCCGGTCGCGGTGTCTTCCGATCTACGTCCGTTCGTCGCCGAGGAGATCCGGCTGCATCCCCGGGTTGCCTACCAAGGCATCCTCTCGGAGGAGGGCGCGGCGACGCGCGTGGCCGCCGCGTTGCCGCCGCTCGCGCGCTTCCGCCACGACTACGCGGGCGCGATCTCCGTCGTCGACTGGGACCATCGGCTGCCGTCGTCGAACCTGGTGCTCCGGATCTACGGGTATTACGGGGAGGACACGCTCGACGCCGGGCACGAAGCGTTCGACGATCGCCTCGAGCAGATCGCGGAGCGCGACAAGTATCCCGAGTTCGACGTGCCCGACTTCGACGGGCTCGCTGCCGACGAGGCCTACGAGATCGAGCTGTCGCCGACCGGCCAGATCGGTCGCTGTCGGCTGACCTCGGCGTGGCGCCGCACCGTCGCGTCGCGCGACGCCTCGGGCGCCGTCGCGCTCGTCCAGAGCTGCGACGAGTACCAGAAGCTGGTCGCGGCCTCGCCGTCGCGGCCGACCTACCTCGGCGACCTCGAGGCGGTGTCGTGGACGCCGCCCTGCGAGAGCGACCACGTCCGCTGGACCCTCGACGTCTGGTACCTGCTCGCCTTCGACGGCCGGATCGGCTCGGGCCGCAGCTTCCTCGCCGACCTCGACACCAAGCAGATCATCTCGGTCCGCGACTTCTCGGTCCGCACGGGCTGAGCGCCTTGCGGTTTGTGCCCTGGGCGGAGCCGCTCGCGGAGCCCGCGTCGCAGTCCGGGTGATGGCTCGACAGCAGCGGGCTGGCGCTTTCCGCTTGCGATGCCTGACCCGGGGTGTATTTTCCGCGACCGGAGGAGCCCTACATGTCGCTGCGCCAGATTTCGCTTTTCGCTCTAGGGGTTGCAGCTGCGGTCCCGCTGATGGGGATCGCCGCGTGCGGGCCCGCCTCCGACCGGACGTGTGACGGGACCGAGGCGGACCTCCAGGTCGATCCCAGCAACTGCGGGACCTGCGGCAACGTCTGCTCGGCGGGCTTCGCCTGCATCGACTACCGCTGCATCGAAGGCTCCTGCCAGCCGGGCAAGACCGAGGAGTGCTACACGGGCCACGAGGGCACCCAGGGTGTCGGACCGTGCACCGCCGGCGTGCGGACCTGCGAGGAGGGCGGCATCTGGTCGACCTGCACCGGCGAGGTCATCCCGACCGCCGAGAACTGCACGGACGGCATCGACAACAACTGCAATGGCGCGGTCGACGACGACATCGACGCCGACATGGACGGCTTCACGACGTGCGCCGGCGACTGCTGCGACTCCACCGAGTGCAGCAAGCCGGCCCTCGTGAATCCGAGCGCGTTCGACGCGATCGGCAACAACGTCGACGACGACTGCAACGGCGTCGTCGATGACACGCTGCTGCTCTGCGACCAGGGCATCGCGTCGAACACGACCGCCGCGATGGACTTCGCGCGGGCGATCGACATCTGCCAGACCACGACCGAGGCCGAGTCCAAGTGGGGCGTGATCTCCGCGACCCTGACGGGCACCGATGGCGCCGCCCCGGTCGACGCGAACGGCCACTCGGTCCGTCCTTCGTTCGGCACCAACGTGCTGCCGCAGGGTGGCGTCAACCTCGCGATCCTGTCGACCGGCGCCGCCGCGGCGAAGACCGACATGGCGCCGCCGTACAAGCCGTTCTCGGGCTACTCGCACACCGGCGTCAACACCGCGCCGTTCCCGGCTGACTTCCTCGCCGCGAACGGCGGCATGCTGCCGAACGCGCCGGGCTGCCCCGCGCCGAACGGCAGCGTCGCGAACGACCCCGTCATGCTGACGCTGCGCGTCCGCGTCCCGTCGAACGCGCAGTCGTTCAAGCTGTCGAGCAACTTCTACTCGGCCGAGTTCCCCGAGTACACCTGCTCGCCGTACAACGACTTCTTCGTCGTGCTCCTCGACTCGACGTACATGGGCGCCAACCCGAACCCGATGGACAAGAACCTGGCGTTCTACCAGCCGGCTGGGTCGATGACGAAGGTGCCGGTCGGCGTCAACCTCGGCCACGGCAACACCGGCCTGTTCACCCAGTGCATCAACGGCGAGACCGGCTGCCTCGGCATGCCGGGCACCATCACGACGTGCACCGCGATGAACCACCTCGTCGGCACCGGGTTCGACGAGTCGAGCGGCCTGTGCGACACCGGCCAGGTGGTCGGCGGCGCGACCGGCTGGCTGGTCACGACGGGGAACGTCACGCCCGGCGAGATCATCACGCTGCGGATCGCCGTCTGGGACACCAGCGATCACATCCTCGACTCGCTCGCGGTGATCGATGGCTTCCAGTGGTCGACCGAGGTCGCCCAGCCGGGCACCGACATTTTGATCAGCCGCTAGGAGGCCAGGAGCCGCTGAGGAGCCGCTGAGGAGCCGCTAGGATCTCCTGGGCGGCGGCGGCGAGAACGCGGACCTGGCGTCCAAGCTCCTCGGTAGCAACGGATGCCCTGGTCCGGACCGGGCCAGGTCGCGCGAGTGGCGCCGGGACCGTAGCCGAGCGAGGCAGGCCACGGTGCGCGAGCGCGTTCGCGCTCTCCTCGGCGCATCTACGGTCCACGATCTGCGGGCCCACACGCCGCGCGAGCTGCGCCGTGGCCGTAGCCGAGCGAGGTGGCGTCGGGACGGCGCTTGTAACTTCGGCGGCGGACCCGCAACCGCACGGACCTTGCCATCGCCACGCGACAAGCACCAACGTGTCATCGGCAAGCGCCCGGACCGATGACCACCCGCGAGGCAGGCCGCGGTGCGCGAGCGCGTTCGCGCTCTCCTCGGCGCATCTACGGTCCACGATCGGCGGGCCCACACGTCGCGCGAGTGGCGCCGGGGCCGTAGCCGACGCCCACCCGCGAGGCAGGCCACGGTGCGCGAGCGCGTTCGCGATCTCCTCGATCGTCGCGTCGATGCTCTACGAGCTCACGAGCTCGCGCCCGAGCTGCCGACCCAGCTCCTCGACGAGCACCGCCTTCACCGCCGCCACGTCGACGCTGCCGAGCTCGGCGGCCATCGACGTCATCACCCGCGACTCGAAGCCGCACGGGTTGATCCGCGCGAAGTAGGACAGGTCGCTCGTGACGTTGAGCGCGAGCCCGTGGAACGTCACCCACTTGCGGCAGGCGATGCCCATGGAGCACAGCTTGCGGCGCGCGCCGGTCGCATCCTCGCACCACACGCCGGTCTTGCCCGGCTCGCGGCCCGCGCTCGCGATCCCGAACCGCACGCACGTCGCGATCACGGCCTCCTCGAGGTTGCGGAGGTAGCGGTGGAGGTCGCGCTCGGCGTCGCCGAGCAGCACGATCGGATAGGCCACGAGCTGGCCGGGGCCGTGATAGGTGACGTCGCCGCCCCGCTCGATCTCGATGACCTCGACGTCGCCCGGCAGCAGGACGTTGGCGGCCGACTCGCGGCGGCGCCCGAGCGTGAACACGTGCGGATGCTCGACGACGAGCAGCGTGTCGGGCACCGCGGCGAGCTGCCGCTGCTCGACCAGCCCGAGCTGCTGGCTCCAGACATCGCGGTACGAGGCGGTGCCGAGATCGAGGACGCGCCAGGGCTGCACCGAATTCGGGTACCACGGATCCGCCGGGGGCGCCGGCGCAACGCCGCGAGCGTGCTCACAGGAAGCAGCTCGAGACGATCGAACGAGCGGTGCTCGTGCTCGCGATGTACCGCGCTCGCGAGCTCGACCCGCGCGAGGCGCCCGGGCTGCACGCCAGGGTCGGCGAGCTCGCCGAGCGCGCCGGCCTGCCGACGCGGCTGACGAGCTGGCTACCGCAGTAGCCGGTCGCCGCTGCGATCGGGCGTGGCCTAAAACATCGTGGACGGCCCGCGGGCATCTGAGCCATAACCCGGCGCACATGAGTGACCCCACGGTGAGAGCGTCCGAGCAAGAGTCGGAGTCCGAGGCGATCGGTTCGCCGTTCCCCTCCACGGAGGACGAGAGCGACGACTATCCCTGTTCGCTGTGCAACGCGCGGGTGCCGCGCGAGCACCTGCGCTACGTCAATGCCCAGCCGGCGTGTCGCGGCTGCACCCACCAGCTGCTCGCCGAGCTCGCCGAGCAGCGGCCCGCGGCGAAGCACTACCCGCTGGCGTTCGCGGGCGGGCTGGCCGGCGCGATCGTCGGCGCGGCGGTGTGGGCGGGCATCGCGGTCGTCACCGACTTCGAGGTGGGCTATGTCGCCATCCTCGTCGGGTTCCTCGCGGGCCTCGGCGTGCGCATCGCGGCCCGCACGAAGCGGTCGCTCGGCATGCAGCTGATGGCGAGCGCGCTGGCGATCGTCGGCCTGCTGGTCGCGAAGTACATGATCCTGGCGCACGTGATCGTCGATCTCGCGAAGGGCGAGGGCGTCGCGGTCAGCTACTTCGACCCGCGGATCTTCGACGTCTTCCCGATGGCGCTCAAGGAGATGCTGAGCCCGTTCGACGCGCTGTGGTTGATCCTGGCGGTCGGCGCGGCGTACCGCGTTCCCCAGCCGTCGCAGATCGACGTCCAGGAGTGAGCAAGCTCGAGCAGCTCAAGCGGCGGACCGAGGCCGCCGCCGCGGCCGCGACGCCGTCGACCTCGGCGGCTCCGCGGTCGCGCGTCGCGGCCGGTGCCGTCATCGGGATCCTGACGACGATCGGCCTCGTGCTGCTCAAGGGCAAGGGCCTCGTGGTGCTCCTGCTCACGAAGCTGAAGGTCCTGGTCCAGTTCGCGACGACCGCGTGGACCATGCTGCTCGCGGCATGGGTCTACGCGATGTTCTACGGCTGGCGGTTCGCGGCGATCCTCGTCGGCCTCATCCTGATCCACGAGATCGGGCACGGCATCGCGGCGCGCGCCGTGGGCATGCGGGTCGGCGCGCCGGTGTTCATCCCGTTCTTCGGCGCGTACATCCAGCTCAAGGATCAGCCACGCACGCAGGTCGAGAACTTCGTGATCGCCGCGGGCGGTCCGGTCGTCGGCGGCGTCGCGAGCCTGGTGCTGTTCGCGCTCTCGTTCGCGGTGGGCGAGCCGACCAGCGGGCTGCTCCGCGCCGTCGGCTACTACGGGCTGTGGCTCAACCTGTTCAACCTGACGCCGGTCTGGCAGCTCGATGGCGCGCGCATGCTGGGCATCGTGCGCCCGGTCGCCGGGCTGATCGGCGCGGGCCTCGCGGGCGCGGTGCTCGTCGCGTGCGCGGTCGTCACGGACCGGGTCGAGCCGATCCCCGCGCTCGTGCTGATCGTCGC
>JALZOI010000131.1 GCA_030857245.1 Myxococcota bacterium | reverse complement strand
CGCCAGACGATCCGGGTCGACTTCGACAAGCTCGACCGGCTGCTCAACCTGGTCGGCGAGCTCGTGCTCGGCCGCGACGAGCTGCGCGGCGCCGTCGCCTCGCTCGGCTCGGTGACCTCGGAGCTCGCTGCCGACCGCGGCATCGGTCGCAAGGTCGCGTACGCGGCGAGCGCGCGCGGCTCGCTGCCCGGTCACTCGCTCGGCGGTCTCGGCGAGGAGCTGTCGCGGGTCGAGCGCGTCCTCGCCGACGTCACCACGGACCTCGACCACGGCACCGACCGGCTCGACGCGATCTCGGGCGAGCTCCGCGAGCAGGTGATGCGACTGCGCATGGTCCCGCTCGCGGGCGTGTTCCGGAAGCACGTGCGCACCGTCCGCGATCTCGCGGCCAGCCTCGGCAAGCGCGCTCGCCTCGTGCTCGAAGGCGACGACACCGAGCTCGACAAGCTGCTCGTCGAGGCGCTCGACGAGCCGCTGATGCACCTCGTCCGCAACGCGATCGACCACGGCATCGGCACGCCCGAGATGCGCGCCGCGGCCGGCAAGCCGGTCGAGGGCGTGATCAAGCTCGTGGCCTCGCATCGCGGCAACCAGGTCGAGATCCGGGTCTCCGACGACGGCCGCGGCCTCGATCCCGAGAAGCTCAAGACCAAGGCGCTCGAGCGCGGCGTGATCACCGAGGCCGAGGCCGCGAGCATGGACGATCGCAGCGCCCGCGAGCTGATCTTTCGCGCCGGCTTCTCGACGGCGGCCACGGTCAGCGAGGTCTCCGGCCGCGGCGTCGGCATGGACGTCGTGCGCTCGACGATCGTCACGCGCCTGAAGGGCACCATCGATGTCGAATCCACCCCCGGCCAAGGGAGCGCCTTCGTGCTGAAACTGCCGCTCACGCTCGCGATCATCCAGGTGCTGGTGGCCCGCGCGGGCGGCGAGACCTTCGCGATCCCGCTCGACATCGTGCAGCGCGTGCTCGCGATCCGGCCCCACGAGGTCGAGCTCGTCGGGGACCGCGAGGTCTGCGTGGTGCGAGGCAAGCACGTCCCGCTGATCCGGATCGAGAGCGTGCTCGAGCTCGACGACTCGACCGACGGACTGCTCCAGCTCGTACTCGTCGAGCTCGGCAGCCAGACCTACGCCCTGGTGTGCGATCACCTGCTCGGCAAGCGCGAGATCGTGATCAAGTCGCTCGGCAAGCTCCTCGCCAACGTGCCGTGCGTCGCCGGCGCCACGCTGCTCGGCGACCGCGTCGCCCTGATCCTCGACATCCCCGCGGTGATCGCACGCGCGCTCGCCGGCCCCGCGCCCGGGCCGCGGCGGACGCTGCGGAGCACCGAGCAGGCGAGCGCCACCCGGGCCGGGGCGTCGACGGTGCTGCTCGTCGAGGACTCCGACATCGTCCGCGAGTCGCTGCGCCGGATCCTCGCGGATGCCGGCTACCAGGTCACCGTCGCGATCGATGGCGCGCATGGCCTCGAGCTCGCGGGCGGCACGCGCTTCGACCTGGTGTCGACGGACGTCATGATGCCGCGGATGGACGGCTACGAGCTGACCCGCGCGCTCCGCGCCCTGCCGCAGTACGCGAACACGCCGATCGTCATGGTGACGAGCATGGGCGAGCGCATCGATCGCGTGCGGGGCTTCGACGCGGGCGTCGACGAGTACATCACCAAGCCGCACGACCGCACGCAGCTGCTCCGGGTCGTCCGCAAGCTGCTCGGGCACCAGGCCCCGGCGACCGGCGCACCAGGCGCTGGGGCCGATGACGCGGACGGAGCCGACGCATGAACATCGTCGTCGTCTCCGACGAGCCCGTGCTCGCGACGCTCGCGCGCCGCCCCCTCGAGCCGCTCGGTCACGAGGTCCACGCCGTGGCGTCGGTCCGCGAGCTCGAGGCCCAGCTCGCGCGCTCGAACCCGCGCGCCGCCCTGCTGCCCCGCCGGCTCCCCGATCGCTCGCTCGCCGACACCGTCAAGCTGCTGCGCGCGCAGCCCGAGCCGGTGGCGGTGATCGTGATCGGCGTGACGCCGGGCGATCGCAACGTCGCGCGTGACGTCGACGCCGATGGCTTCCTGCAGGTCCCGTTCTCCGACGCGCAGGTGCTCGATGTCCTCGGCGCCACCACGCGCGCCAAGAAGCTCATCATCCTCGCGGATGACTCGCCGCTGATCCATCGCCACACCGTGCCGATCCTCGAGGACGAGGGCTACGACGTGGTCTCCGCGAACGACGGCGTCGAGGCCGTCGAGCTGGCGCGGCTCCACAAGCCCGACCTCGTGATCACGGACGTCGAGATGCCGCGCCTGGACGGCTACGGGGTCTGCAAGGCGCTCAAGGGCGACGCCGCCACCGCCCACGTCCCCGTGCTGATCTGCAGCACGCTCGGCGAGGCCACGGATCTCGAGCGCGGCTTCGATGCGGGCGCCGATGACTACCTCGTCAAGCCCGTGATCCCGGAGGAGCTGTCGACCCGCGTGCGCGCGCTCGTGCAGGGCACGCTCCCCGGCGCTCGCGAGCGCGTGCTCGTCGTCGACGACTCGCCGGCGCAGCGCCACTACGTCGCCGATTGCCTCGCCCGCCAGGGCTTCGAGATCGCGACCGCCGAGGACGGCAAGGTCGCGCTCAAGAAGGCGCAGGCCGTGAAGCCGGCGCTGATCGTCAGCGACTACGAGATGCCGAACATGAACGGCTTCGAGCTCGTGCACGCGCTGCGGCGCGATCCCGAGCTCCGTAACATCCCGGTGATCATGCTGACGGCGCGCGACTCCAAGCGCGACATGGCGCAGATGCGCGCGGCCGGGGCCTCGGCATATCTCGTGAAGCCGTTCTCGCAGGACAAGTGCATCGCCCTCGTCGAGCGCACGCTCGCCGAGCGCCGGCTGCTCGCCTACAAGGAGGCCTCGGCGCTGTTCATCTCCGAAGGCGCGCGCCACGCGGCCGAGGAGCGTGCGTCCAGCGGGACCACGCTCGCGTTCCGGGCCGACGAGCGCAACGTCAGCGTGATGTTCTCCGACCTCGTGGGCTTCACGCCGATGTCGGCGGCGCTCACGCCGGTCCAGCTGATCTCGCTGCTGAACGACTACTTCGACGTCATGTGCCCGATCGTCAAGGAGCACCAGGGCGACATCGACAAGTTCATCGGCGATGCGATCATGGCGATCTTCGAGGAGGAGCGCGGACGCGAGCCCCCGGCGTTCCGGGCCTCGCGCGCCGGCCTCGCGATGCAGGCCGCGATGGCGGAGTTCAACGCCGCGCGCACGATCAAGCTGGCGATGCGGATCGGCATCAACACCGGCCCCGTCGTGCGCGGCGACCTCGGCTCGCGGGTCGTCCGTCGCGACTACACCGTGATCGGGGACACCGTGAACCAGGCGAACCGCTACGAGCAGCGCTCCCCGCATGGTGGCGTGCTGATCAGCGCGTCGACCCGCCTCGTGCTCGGCGAGCGCGCGGTGGTCCGCGAGGTCACCGGCCTCGAGCTCAAGGGTGTCAACGCGCCGGTGACGGCGTATGTGGTCGAATCGATCGAGCCGCCGGAGGAGCTGTCGTGAGCGCCGTGATCGCTCCACCCACCGGCGCTCGCCGGATCCGCGTGCTCATCGTCGATGACTCGCTCTTCATGCGCGCCGCGATCGCGAAGGCGCTGGCGAGCGGTCCGTTCGAGGTCGTCGGCCAGGCCAAGGATGGCGCCGACGCGCTCGTCCAGGTCGGCAAGCTCGCGCCCGACGTCATCACGATGGACTTCAACATGCCCGGCATGAACGGCGCCGACACCGTGCGCGCGCTCATGCAGCAGCGCCCGACGCCGGTCGTGATGTTCTCGGCCCACACCCGGCAGGGTGCCAAGGAGACGTTCGACGCCCTCGCGGCCGGCGCCGTCGACTTCGTGACCAAGCCCGCCGGCGAGGTCTCGGTCGATCTGTCGAAGATCGCCGACGAGCTGACCCGCAAGCTGCTCGTCGCCGCCTCGGCCCGGCCCCGCGCCGCGACACCGGTCGTCGCGACCCGACCCTCGGGCGCCATCGGGATCTCGCGCTCGTCGCTGCCCGGCGGCCTGCCGCGGCTGTGCGTGATCGCGGTGTCGACCGGCGGCCCGGCGGCGCTCTCCGAGGTCATCCCCGCCCTGCCTGCGGACCTCCGGATCGCGATCGTGGTCGTCCAGCACATGCCCGCCGGGTTCACGGGCACGTTCGCCGAGCGGCTCGACGCGGAGAGCCGGGTCAGCGTGCGCGAGGCGCAGACCGGCGACCGCCCGCTCGCGGGCTCGGTGCTGATCGCGCCGGGCGATCGTCACCTCGGGTTCGACGAGCGCGGGATGGTCACGCTGACCGACGGTCCGCTCGTCAACGGCTGCCGCCCCGCGGCGGACATCACGATGCTGTCGGCGGTGAAGGTCTACGGCCGGCGCACGCTCGCCGTGGTGATGACGGGGATGGGCAAGGACGGCGCCGCCGGTGCGCTCGCGATCAAGAAGGCCGAGGGCAAGACCTGCGCGCAGGACCAGCTGACCTCCGTGATCTACGGCATGCCCAAGGCGGCCGTCGAGGCCGGCGGGATCGACGAGGTCGTGCCGCTCGCCGATATCGCCGGCTGGCTGCGCTACGCGTAGGCACCTCACCGACGTCGACGCTGGCCGCCGCAGATCGTCGCTTGCATCCCCACGCCGGTTGCGGCGCACGATGCGACGTGGCCGCATCTCGGCCGCTTCCAGGAGACCCCATGCTTCGCCTCACCTGCGCTCTGTTCGTGATCCTCCTCGCCGGCTGCGGCGGCGACGACGACGTCGGCAACAACGGTGCTCTCGTCGGCGGCTCGTGCGCCAGCTCCGGCGACTGCGAGTTCCGGTGCCAGACCGGCGACGACTACCCGGGTGGCACCTGCACGGTCGCGTGCAACGTCGACGACGACTGTCCCGACGGCAGCTACTGCATCGACAAGGAGGGCGGTATCTGCCTGCTGGGCTGCGAGGTGCCTGCCGACTGCCGCGGCGGCTACAACTGCGAGGGCCAGGAGAACCGCACCCACGGCGGCGACTCGCTGGTCTGCATCAACTGATCGAGCACGCTCGCCAGCGCCTCGGCCTGGGGTAGGCTGCAGGCCTTGTCGATCCTTGCCTCTCAGTCGATCGGGTTCATCGGTGGCGGCAACATGGCCGAGGCGCTGATCCGCGGGCTCGTGCGCGGCGGCCACGTCGGCAGCGAGCGGATCATCGCGTCGGGGCCGCGCAACGAGCGGCTCGCCGAGCTCCGCACCGGCTACGGCATCATGGTGACCCGCGACAACCGCGAGGTCGCCCGGACCTCCGGCATCGTCGTGCTCTCGGTCAAGCCGCAGATCCTCGACAAGGTGCTGCGCGAGATCGGCGATGCCCTCAAGCCCGGCACCCTCGTGATCTCGATCGCCGCCGGCGTCGATACCGAGACGATCGAGGAGGCGGTCGCCGACGGCGTGCGCGTGATCCGCGCGATGCCGAACACGCCCGCGCTCGTCGGTGCCGGCGCGACCGCGATCTCGGCGGGCAAGCACGCGAGCGAGGACGACCTCGCGGCCGCGCGCGCGATGTTCGACGCCGTCGGCATCACCGTCACCCTCGACGAGACGCACCTCGACGCGGTGACCGGCCTCTCGGGCTCGGGCCCCGCGTACATCTTCCTCATCCTCGAGGCGCTCTCGGATGCCGGCGTCAAGGTCGGGCTATCGCGCCGCAACGCGCAGCGCCTCGCCGCGCAGACCGTCATGGGCTCGGCGAAGATGCTGCTCGAGACCGACGAGCACGTCGGCCATCTCAAGGACATGGTGACCTCGCCCGGCGGCACCGCGATCGCCGGGCTCCACACCCTCGAGGAGGGCGGCCTCCGCACGACGCTGATCAACGCGGTCGAGACCGCGACCAAGCGGGCGCGCGAGCTCGGCCGCGGCGGCAAGTGACCGCGTCGGGCCGCACGTGCTTCAAGCGGAGCGGTGATGGCGCGGTGACCTTCGACGTCCTGGTCCAGCCCCGCGCGTCGCGCGAGCAGATCGGCCCGCTGCACGACGGCCGCATCAAGATCGCGGTGACCTCGCCGCCCGTCGACGGCGAGGCGAACGCCGCGGTCATCGAGCTCGTGGCCGACGCGCTCGGCGTCGCGAAGTCCGCCGTGCAGGTGGTCTCCGGCCAGGCCTCGCGGCGCAAGACGCTGAAGGTGACCGGCGTGACGACGCAGCAGATCGAGGAGCTGCTCGCGTGATCGCGCCGCGCCTGTTCGCGCTGGTCGCCGCCGGCGCACTCGCGGGCGGCTGTCCTGCCGATACCGTCGGCATCATCGACCTCGAGCTCACCACCGCGCCCGGCTCGCCGCTGCTCGACTCCGTCACCCACCTGCGCGTCACGCTGACGGCGCCCCGGCAGGTCATCGAGGCGGACCGGACCGACACCGGCTTCGACCTCGCGCTCGAGGTCGATGCGACCGGCGAGCTCGGCTCGATCCTCGTGGAGGCCTTCGACGCGAATGGCCTCGCCGTCGCGGGCGGCCAGTCGCCGCCGTTCGCGGTGGCCGCCATCGACGCGCGGATCGCGGTCTACCTCGCACCCGCGTACTCGCTGGCACGCGCGCCGAGCAGCTACCTCGACGAAGCGCCACCGATCCGCGCGCTGACCGCCGCGCCGCTGACCTACGGCGCGATCCTCGCGGGCGGCCTCACCGTCGACGCGGCCGGCGCGCCGGTGCCGAGCGGCAAGGTCCACGTCTACAACGCGTTCGACCACACGCTGATGCCGGGGCGCGATCTACCAGCGCCGCGCGAGGGCCTCGTGATGGGCGCCGGTGCACGCGGCGCGGTATTCATGTTCGGCGGGCGCGACGCGGCCGGCCAGGCCGCCGCGACCCTGTGGGTCTTCGACACGACGGTGCCGCCGAGCGGCGGCTACGTCGAGCTCGGGACGTTTCCGGCGCTCGCGCGCAGCGATCAGCGGGCCGTGCAGCTCGCCGCCGACACCTTCGTGATCACCGGCGCGCCGCCGCTCGACCTGCGCGGCGCCACGCTCGCCGCGCGCGGTGACGTCGGCGAGCTCGCACCCACCGGCGCCGCCACCACGACCGTCGATCGCGTCGTCGCGCTGTTCGCGTCGTCTGCCGGCGAGCTGCTGCTGTTTCGCGACAACGCGTTCATCGCGCTGCCCGTCGCGCCTCGCCCCGGCGCCGCGATCACCGCGCTGCCCGGGGGGCTGTTCGGCGTCGTCGGCGGCACCGTCGATGGCGTCCCCGCGCGTGACGTCCTCGTGATCGATGCCAGCACCGGCGCGACGTCGGCGCTCGCCGACGCGCTGCTGGCCGGACGCCTTCACCCTCAGCTCGCGGTCACGTCACGTCACGTCGTGGTCGCCGGCGGCATGGATCTCGATGGAGCCGTGGTCGCCGGCGTCGAGGTGCTCGACGCGCGCTCGCTCGCACCGGTCACCGTCGTGACGACGTCGCCGCCTCCGGATGCGCAGGCGATCGCGCTGCCGAACGATCAGGTGATGTTCGTCGGGAGCTCGGGCGATGGCTTCCAGCTGTTCACGCCGCCCCCGCCCGTCCTCCCGTGACCAATCGGGGTATACCCGCGGCCAGGAGGACATGATGTTGAAGCGAACAGCGACCGCGGTGTGGAATGGCAGCGGCCCCAAGGGCTCCGGCAAGATCTCGACGCTCTCGGGCGCGATGAAGGAGCAGCCCTATAGCGCCTTCGCGCGCTTCGAGTCCGAGGATGGCAAGGCCGCGACGAACCCCGAGGAGCTGATCGGCGCAGCGCACGCCAGCTGCTTCACGCTCGCCCTCGGCTTCCAGATCACGAAGGCCGGCCACGAGGCGACCGAGCTCAAGACGCTCGCCACCGTGTCGATGGAGAAGCAGGACATCGGCTACACGATCATCAACGTCCACCTCGACGTGACCGGCAGCGTGCCGGGCATCGATGCCGCGAAGTTCAGCGAGCTGGCCGAGAACGCGAAGAAGGGCTGCCCGATCTCGCGCGCTCTCGGCGCGGTGCCGATCACGATGACCGCGACGTTCGCGTAGCCCGCGCGCCGACAGAGCTCGATCGCGAGAGGTGATCCCTATCGGCGCTGCGCGCCGACAGGAATCGATCACGGGCCTCGATCGGGCTGCAACACGAACCAGTGGAACGCGCGATAGGGCCCCGAGGCTCGCGTCCGCACGGTCCACGAGGCGCCCGCGATGGCACTCGGGGCGATCTCGAACGCCACCTCGACGAGGGCGCCGCTCGGGACCGGCAGGTCGGCGCGAGCGACGGCGGTGCCGGCGGCGTCGAGGAGCTCGAGCACGACGGGCTTCGCGAGGGCCTCGTGCCACGGGTAGTCGCGCTTGCCGCCGGTGCGGAGCACGAGCCGGACGGGTCGCGATGGATCGAGCGCGAGCGTGAACGTCTCGGAGCCCCCGCGGAGCGTACGCCCGCCGTCGAGGAGCAGGCCGTGGTCCGGGTGGGTCTCCTTGTGGAACACCGTCCAGCGCGCGGTGGGATCGCCGAACCTGCGCCGGCCGAGGTCGCCGCGCCACGCGTGCGCGCGCTCGCTCGCGAGGTCCGCGAGGTCGAGGCGGTCGACGACGTGCCAGCCCGGCTGCACGACGAGCGGTCGCTCTGCGGTGTGCACGTGGTCCCAGCGCGCGACGATCAACTGCATGTCCTGATCGCCGACGAGCCGGCGGTGGTGGAACGGCGGTGCGAGCGGCGTGGAGCGCAGGACCTCGCCGAACATCTCGCCCTGCCCCATCCAGGCCGGGTAGTACGTGAAGTGGGTCGGGCGACGCTCGGGCGGCAGGCTCTCGAGGAACTCGAACCGCGAGCCCGGCCCGTGGTTCGCGACGCCGGTCTGGTAGTTCGTGACGAGGCCGAGCATGTCGTAGACGCGGGTGTCGCCGTAGTACGCGACCGCGCCGGCGTCGTGGAACATGAGCGAGGCGCCCGGGATCCGGCGCTTGACCTCGTGGCCGAGCGTGACGACCTGGCGGTTGAGGTCGGTCGCGTTCTGCGCGAACAGCGCGATGTCGGCACGCATGCCGGGCAGCGCGGCGCGCAGGTAGCCGAGCACGAGCAGGACCGTCGCCGCGGCCCACAGGGGGCGTGCGATCGCCGGGACGCGCCAGCGCGCGGGCAGCGGCGGTGGCACCAGCCCGAGCGCGACCACGACGAGCAGCAGCGGGAACGCGGGCGCGATGTAGCGATAGTTCTGGAAGCTCCAGGCCCCCGACGACGCGATGACGGCGAAGCTGAGGCCGAACGGCGAGGTGACGAGGAGCAGGCCCGCGAGGTAGCGCCGCTGCTCGCGCGCCCACGCGACCACGCGGACGGCCCCGACGAGCCACAGCACCGCGACGAGCCGCGGCCACACCAGCGGGCTCGCGCCGTCCCAGAACAGGCCGCGCAGCATCCGGCCCGACTGCGTCGTGATCGCCGTCCACCAGTACGTCAGGTCGAAGCCCGGCAGGTAGAAGTGACTCTTGGCGACGCCGGTGTTCGGGAACCAGTTGCCGGCGAGCAGCTTGTTGGCGGTGAGCCACGCGAGCGGCGGGATCAGCGGCACCAGCCACCATGCCGCGGCGCGGAGCTCGCGCGCCCGCACGCGGGTGACCACCACCACGCCCACGATGAACACGACGATCATCAGCGCCTCGGGCCGCGACAGCGAGGTGGCCGCGAGGCACGCGACCAGCCGCTTGCTCGGCGGCCCGTTGCGCGGCGCCCGCACGATCAGGATCAGCGTCAGCACGAGGAGCGCGCTCGCGAACCCGACCTCCATGCCGGCGAGCGAGGTCCACGCGAACGGCGCGACGCCGAGCACGAGCGCCGCGGCGAGCACGCCGGCGAGCTGGCCCGGCCAGCCCGCCACGAGCTCGCGCACGAGGCGGTAGCAGCCGACCAGCGTGATGGCGTACAGCGCCGCGCACAGCCCGTAGGACACCCAGACCAGCGCGTGCCCGCGGGCCCCGACCGTCCAGAACGGTGCGAGCAGCATCGGCCACAGCACGCTGGTGGAGCCCGCGGAGTAGCCGCCGCCCGGGAAGTATGTGAATGGCTCGCCGCGGCCGAACTGCTTCGCGTACGTCAGGTAGATGTACGAGTCATCGAGCGGGAGCCCGAACGGCCGGGTGTGCTGCAGCACGCCGACCGCGAACGTCCATGCCAGGCCGAGCGCGGCCGCGGCGATCACGAGGGCCGGCACGTAGGGCCGGAGCCGCTGCACCAGCTGCCGCGCGGTCATCTCCGACGATGTACACCAGAACCGCCGGGCCCGCTCGCGCCCGGCGCGCGCTCGCCAGGAAAGCCCCGCCCTCGCGCGCGAGCCCGGTCCGGATCGGCACGGCGGGCGTCAGGGAGCGAGCAGCCGGTACGAGTTGGTCGCGCCGCCATAGCCGATCACGCGGACCGCGCCGCCCGCGGGCACGGTGACCTGCTCGCTGTTCGTCGTGCCCTCGCTGTTCGCGACCCGCGCGCCCGCCGCGTCGTAGGCCGCGAGATCGAGATCGCCGCTGGCGTGCGTGAAGTCGATCGAGACGATGCCGCCCGCGGCGATCGTGAACCAGTCCTCGTCGCCCGCGCAGATCCGCAGCCCCGCGAGCGTCCCGCTGGCCGCCCGCGCCTGCGCCCGCGCATCATTCGGCTCGTACGCATCGGTGCAGCTCTCGGGTGCCGGCGCGCCCTGGAGCTGGCAGAACGGCGTCGCCGTCGCGGGCACCTCGACATCGACGGCGATCGCGCGCTGCATGCACGGCTCGTCCTCGCTCCAGGCCCGCCACTCCGCGCCGCGGCCGAGCGAGGCGGCGTGAGCAGCCCAGCTCGCGTAGCCATCCGGGCGCGCCTTGAACACGGTCGGCGTCACGCACGTCCCGGCGGTCTGCTCGCGGCGCGCGCGGTCCATCAGGATCTCGAACATCGCCGCCGTCGACGAGTTCCAGCAGCACGTCCTGGCCTGCGTGTACTCGAGCTCGCCGAGCACGTAGTCCTCGAGCTTGCGGTGCGCGCCGTCGATCTGCGCCACCGATTGCTGGAACTCGCGCCCCGCCAGCTCGTAGAGCCGCGCGAACGCGTGCTCGCGGCGCTCGCGCGCCGAGCACGAGGCCGGATACTGCGCGAGGTGACGGCGGGCGTCCGTGATCTGCTGCAGCAGCTCGGCGCGCTGCTGCACCGGTGCCACCGTCCCGAGCATCTGCTCGAACCGCGCCGGGCGCGCCGCGATCCGCGCGTAGTCCGTCGAGTTGATCCAGCTCGCCTCGTCGGCGGCCATCCACGTGTTCGTCCAGTAGCCACCGATGTTCTTCGCCACGCGCCACCGCTTCACGCCGCCGCCGAGCCGGGCGTACGCCACGCCATCGGCGCTCGTGCCCGGCCCGCCGGTGTACTCGCTCGTGAAGTAGCCCTTCGACGCCGTGCCCGACTCGCGGACGCCCTGCCGGCGCGGCATCGATCCGGAGATCGTGATCACGTCCTTGCTGCCACCGGCGAGCTGCTCGACCTGCTTGATGACGAGGGTGTGGCCGATGCCGCTGCGCTGCCAGCGCTCGACGAGGAAGTCGCCGGCGCGCACCGCATCGGGCACGAGGTTGTACGCATTCGCCGGATCCGCGAGGTGGATCGAGCCGAGGTAGTCGAGCGCGAGCACGGTGAAGTAGCCGGCGCGCTTGTTGAGGTGGATCTCGTCGAGGTAGGCGCCGAAGTGCGCGCCCGCCGCGAGCTGCGGCTGCAGATCGTCGCCGCCGGCGATCCGCTTGCCCCGCAGCACGCTGTCGGTGGGCCACGCGGCGCCACGGCTCCACGTCTTCGCGTGATCCTTGTACTTGAGCGCGAACTCCGGTGACGCCGCGTAGCGCCCCGCCGAGGTGCGCACGCCGTTGTGACCGAAGTAGACGCGGCGGCCCTGCGAGTCCATCGACTCGAGGAACAGCGGCAGCTCGTACCAGGCCGCGAACGTGATGCGGAGGAAGATCGAGAGCTCGGCACACTCGAGCACGGGCGATGGCAGCGTCTTGCCCCATGGCGTCGTCAGCTGCACGGTCATCGAGTAGCCGTTGATCGACGGGATCCACGCCAGCGACTCGAGCCACGTGCCGTACTTCTGATCCCACGTCAGCCCGCTGTTCGCCGGCCAGGCGAGGCCGGCGGCGGCCGCGGCCGGCGTCGTCGTGTCTTCCCACTGATTGCGCGCCGACCACACCTGCGTCGCGGTGGTGTTGGTGTTGACGAGCAGCCCGCGCCGGTACTCGGAGTCCTCCTTGCCGGGCGGCGGCGTCGGCTCCATCGGCCCTTCCATGCCCCACTCCTCGTCGGGCGTGAGCGGTGCCTCGTCGTCGGCGCAGGCCGGGACGAGGACGAGGACGGCAGCCAGGACGAGCGTCAACCGGAGCAGGAGCCGTCGAGAGGCGAGCGTGCGCATGCCCGGCGTTCAGCAGCCGACGTGCCGCACGCGAGCCGCGACGTTCCGCGGGGTTGCGCCCCGCCGGCGTACGGTGGTCGGACCCCGGCAACTCCAGTGACCGGGCCGCCAGTCGTCAGCTCGGGCTGCCCGGGTCGGCGCGGCGACGCGGCGGTGCGTCCCTCAGACGTGCGCGTGGGCGGCGCAGCGATCGGCCCACGGCAGCTCGCCGAGCGCGGCCTCGCCGAGCTCGACCTCGCAGATCTCGCAGCGCCCGAAGGCGTCATCGTCGGCATCGAGCAGCCGGCGCCGGCGCTCGAGCTGGTCGAGCGTCCACCGGAGCTGCTCCTCCGGCCGCATCCCGGGCTTGCCCGCCACTCCGAGCGTGCCGAGCCGCGGCGCCACCGGCTTGCCCGCCAGCACGTCCGCCAGCAGCGTCGCGAGCACGCGGCCTCGCTGCATCAGCCCCTGCCGCAGCCTGCCCTTCACCGGCTCCTCGAAGCGCACGGCTCTACTCTGCCCACACGCCGGCCGCTTGCCCAGGGCCGCTCGCCCACCACCGCGCCGCCCAGCGCGCGACCTCGTGCGCCAGCTTCTCGGTCAGCCGCGCGTCGCTCGCGAGGTCATCGACCTTGCGCCGCGCGATCGCCTGCGCGCGCTCGGAGGTCGGCCATGGCTGGGTGCGGGCACAGCGGCGCGCGACGTCCATCGCCCAGACCTCGCCGCGGCAGGCCGCCACGCCGCGCAGCTGCGCGAACGCGTCGTCCACGCAGCGATCGCACAGCTCCCGGCGCGCACAGCCGCACAGCATCACGTCAGCGTACGCCACG
>JALZOI010000696.1 GCA_030857245.1 Myxococcota bacterium | reverse complement strand
CGCGAAGCCTGCTCCGGCACCCGAGGCGGCGAAGCCGCCGGCGCCCGCGAAGCCCGCGAAGGCTCCCGCGAAGCCGAAGGCCCCGGCGAAGCCCGCCGCGGCGAAGAAGCCCGCCGCTCCGAAGGCTGCGGCCGCGAAGAAGCCGGCGGCGCCCAAGAAGAAGCCGGCCTAGCCTGGCTCCGCCGGCGAGCCTCGCGCTCGCCGTTCAGCACGTGGACGTGGCACGGGCACGGGCACGGCGTTACCCGACCCGCATGGCCCCCTAGAGCTCGCCCTTCCAGCGCAGGAAGATCGGCAGCACCACGACGACGAAGGCGATGCAGGCGAAGGCGATGATCACCAGGTCGCGCCACGTCAGCTTCACCGTGAAGTCGGGCTGGTGGTGCCGGATCGCGCCGCTCCACGCGCCGACCAGGCCGAGGAAGATCCACAGCACCGAGTGGTACGTGAACGACAGCGTGTTGATCTGGAACAGCATCGCGGCCATCGACGCGAGCAGCGCCATGCCCCACACCTGCGCGGCCTCGGCGCCGGGCACGTCCTGCAGGCGGTAGATGCCAATGATGAGCGACTTCACCGACACGTAGACCAGCGCGACGAACAGGAACAGGCCGATGATGCCGAGCTCGGCGAGCGGCAGCACGAACGCGTTGTGCGCGGTCAGGTAGTGGTGCTCGCTGAACTGCCCGGCGCCGACGCCGAAGACCGGGTTGCTCTTGAACATCTGGAGGCCCTGCGCCCACGCCTCGTAGCGCAGCTGCGTCGAGACGTCGGCGGAGGCGCCGCCGCGGCCACCGAACAGCAGCACCGGCAGCGCGGCCGCGGCCGCCGGGATCATCGTCCAGACGCCGTAGCGCCGGACGATGTAGATGCCGAACACGATCATCGCGGACAGCAGGCCACCGCGCGACTGCGAGAGCACGATCGTGGCGATCACGAGGCCGATGCCCGCCACGCAGCCGAACACCGAGATCGGATTGCGCTTGCGGCGCGCGAACGCGATCAGCAGCGACAGCGCGCCGACCGTCATCGCCAGCGAGACCTCGTTGGGATCCTGGAGCTCGCCGCGATACCGGATGCGGCCCTGCACGGAGTAGGTGCCGAACAGGCCGACGTGCTCGCAGCGGTACTCGAGCCCGGGCTCGGCGTCCGGCCCGTAGCACTGCTCGACCGTCTCGCACCGCCGCCCATCGGGCTTCCCGCTGATCTCGCCCGCGAGCTCCTGGCCTCCGACGCACTCGGTCGGAGCCAGGCCCTGGTGGAAGCAGACGAACGTGATGAAGAGGCAGGTCAGCACGACCACGCCGGCGATCGCCTGGAACGTCCGGAACCGCTGCACGCCGTGCGCGATCGTCCCGTAGAGGGTGAACAGGATCGCCATCTCGATCCCCTTGGGGATCAGGAAGGTAGGGGCGGCCACGGCCGTGCACACCACCGCCCAGCCGAGGAAGGCGAGGGCCCAGGGCAGCGCCGGCGTGCCGACGGGCTGGAGCCGACGGAGCCGGATGTCGATGACGTAGCCGAAGAAGCAGAACGCCGTGAACAGGTGCAGGAACGGTACCCGCTGGAGCAGCGGGAGGAACTCCTGGGGGCGGGCCAGGATGAACACGATCAGGCAGGCGACGCCGGGAATCGCGAACATCTCGCGAGAGAGTAGCCGAGATTCTGTATGCTGGTCTCCCGGATGCGCGAACGAGTAGCCACGCTGTTGCACAAAGCCGGAGCCCTCGCGGCCGTGATGCAACTGCGGCGCTACGTCCCGGGGCCCAACCTCAGCATCGTCACCTATCACCACATCGCGGATCAGGATCCGACCTACCCGTATGATCCCGATGTCGCCGATGCATCGCCGGCGCAGTTCCGGCGGCAGATGGAGGTGCTCGCGAAGTACTGCACGCCGATCGGCATCGACGAGCTGATCCGCGCCGTCGAGGGCGAGCCACTCCCACGCAACCCGGTGATGGTGACGTTCGACGACGGCTACCGGTCGTGCCACGACGTCGCGCTGCCGATCCTGCGCGCGGTCGGCGTGCGCGCCACGTTCTTCGTCTCGACGTCGTTCATCACCGAGCGCCGGCTCTACTGGTGGGAGCGGATCGCGCTCGCGCTCGCGCAGACCAAGCGGCGCACCGCGACCATCACGTACCCGCGCACGATCGAGCTCGACCTCGCGAACCCCAAGCTCCGCGGCGTGCTCACCGAGCTCGTCAAGGCGACCGCGTCACTCGACGTCGACCGGTTCCTCGACGGGCTGTTCGACAGCTTCGGCGTCGAGTGGTCACGCGACATCGAGAGCATGCACGCCGACGCGATGATCATGACGTGGGACCAGGTCCGCGCGCTCGCCCGCGCCGGCATGGACGTCGAGTCGCACGGCCGCCGGCACCGTGTGCTGCAGACCCTCGACGACGAGACCCTCGACGACGAGCTCGCGGGCTCGCGCGTCGAGCTCGAGGCCCAGCTCGGCCGGCTGGTCCGCGCCGTGGCCTACCCGGTGGGCCGCCGGATCGCCCGCCAGGCCCGGATCCGAGATGCCATCGCCTCGGCTGGCTATCGCATCGGGCTGACCAACGCGAGCGGCGTCAACCGGGTGTGGCCCCTCGCGATGCGCGGGGTGATGACCCTCGACCCGTTCGACGTCCGCCGGCTCTCCACCGACCGCACGATGAGCGACGCGATGTTCCTGGCCCAGGTGGCCGTCCCGCAGCTCGCGTACATCGCCCGGAACCACGACTAGGCACGACGAGGCACCGCCGCGGGTGACCCGGCTGACGCCGGTCGCCTGAGGCTCGGCGTGCATTCGCTCGAAAACTGGCGCGCGCCTCGACGGGCGCGGGACAATTTTTCGATGCACGCATTTCGTCGCGAGGAACCCCGGATCGAGATCGAGGCGCTGTGCTGGGAGCTCGTCGATGGGCAGGAGACCAGCGGGCTCGCGCTCGACCTGTCGCCGACGGGGCTGCGCCTCGAGCGGCCCTACGCCGGCGGGCGGACCCGGCGTGATGTCGCGATCCAGATCGAGGTGCCCGGCATCGACGAGGTCATGTGGGCCCGGGCCGACGCCTGCTTCGACATCCTCGTCCCGTCGAAGGCACCGCAGGCCGGGCCGCTCGGCCTGATCCGGCGCACCGGCTACCGGATCGCCCTCGCCGCGCGCCGCGACCTGCGGATGCTCGAGGAGTTCGTGCGCGAGACCTACCGCCGCCGGGTCGCCGCGGAGCGCAGCAGCTTCGAGCACGAGCTGGTGCTGGGGCCGGCGGGGCTCCCCGGACTGCAGGCCCGGGCTTCCGCGTAGAGCGCCCCGCGCGCCCCGCGCTTCACGCCCGGGCTTCCGCGTCCCCCCCCCGCGCGTCAAGCGCGGGCTTGAGCATACAATCTCAGATACTCGTCGACCATCCGGTCGTGGCTGTAGCGGGCGAGCGCGGACGTGCGCGCGGCCTGCCCCATCGTCTTCGCGAGCTCGCGATGGCTCTCGAGCTTCGCGAGCGCGGCGCGCAGGGCGCTCTCGTCGACGGGCACGAGCAGCCCGGTGACGCCTTCCTCGATGACGCTCGGCAAGCCGCCGACCGCCGTCGCGATGATCGGCAGCCCGGCGGCCATCGCCTCGGGCACGACGAGCGGGAGCCCCTCCGTCTTCGAGGACAGCGCGAACACGTCGAACGCGTGCACGACCCGCGGCACGTCCATCCGGCGCCCGGCGAGGACGACCCAGCGCGGCTCGGGCAACGCGGCCACCGCGGCCTCGACCTCGGGGCGCGCATCGCCGTCACCGACGATGACGAGCCGGACGCGCGACGACAGCAGCGGCGCCATCGCGCGCACGAGCAGCGCCTGGTTCTTGTAGGCATCGAGCCGGCCGACGTGACCGACCACCCACGCATCGCCGAGCCCGAGCTCGACGCGCACCGCCGCGCGCGCCTCGGTGTCGGGGGCGTAGCGATCGAGCCGGATGCCGTTCGGGATCGTGTGCATGCGCGCCAGCGGGGCATCGCGCTGCGCGCGGGCCTGCGC
>JALZOI010000130.1 GCA_030857245.1 Myxococcota bacterium | reverse complement strand
GACGTGCGCGGCGCCGACCCGCGTGATGGCGCCGCGACCGGCGAGCTCCTCGCCGCCCGGGTGACGACGCTGATGCGCACGCTCGCGATCCCGAACGGCCTGACCGGCGTCGGCTACACCGCCGCCGACATCCCGGCGCTCGTGGCGGGCACGCTGCCGCAACAGCGGCTGCTCGGCAACGCGCCGTGCGAGCTGACCGGGGAGCTCCTCGCGACCTGGTTCGAGCGCGCGCTCCAGTACTGGTGATCCATGACGTCCATCCCCCGCGACCGCCCCGCCCTCGCTGCCTATCCGTTCGTCACGTCCCTGACCACGCGGTGGAGCGACAACGACGTCTACGGCCACATCAACAACGTCGCGTACTACAGCTTCTTCGACAGCGCCGCGAATCTCTACCTGATCACCGCGGGCGGGCTCGATCCGGTCACCGCGGACGTGATCGGGCTCGTCGTCGAGTCGCACTGCCAGTTCCACGCGCCGCTCGCGTACCCGACGCCGCTGCGCGCCGGCGTGCGCGTCGACCAGCTCGGCACGCGCGCGGTCACCTACGGCATCGCCATCTTCGGCGAGCACGACGACAACGCCGCCGCGCACGGTCACGTCGTGCATGTCTTCGTCGATCGCGCGAGCCGCACGCCCGTGCCGATCCCGACGCGCTTGCGGGCCGCGCTCGCCGCGCTGACGGCGCCCGCATAGCTCGCGCACGCTGCAGCATCCGAGCGCCGTGCGCGCCGAACAAAGGCGCCGACAGCCGTGCCCGCGAGTGGCATCATCGTCGGGTGACGCGGGCCCTCACGTTCGACAAGCGGCGGCGGAGCGCGCGCCGCCACGCGTTCTACGAGAAGTGGGGAGGCGTCTTCCACGTCGCGAGTGGCGTCGTGACGCTGGCGCTCTTCGTGCCGCTCCTCGCGGCGTTCAGCGGAGCCGCGTACCTCTACGTGGTGATCGCGCTGCTCGCCGGCAGCAGCATCTTCAAGGGCGTCAAGCTGGTGCTCGCAGCGCGGCGCGCGCGCCGCCTGCTCGACGACGTGCCGACCGCTCGCGTCCTGCGCGAGTGAGCCGGGGAGATTGGCCGCCAAGGCCGCCAAGGGACGCCAAGGATTCGTAGAGAAGATCGGAGGGTGCGCCCCCCGTCCTTCACCCCTTCCTTGGCGGGCTTGGCGCTCTTGGCCAAGCTCTCCCGCTCTCTGAGCGGCCGCGCAGCCCCGGGGAGCGCCGGGCGCGCGGCGCGGTCAGCCCCCGAACAGCTTCGCGATCGAGCGGAACAGCCCGCGGCGGGTCGGGTCCGGGTGATCGTCGGTCTCCGCGGGCTCGTCGTGGGTCTCGGCCTTGAAGTGCTTCGCCTGCTTGATCAGCGACGCGAGCTCCTCCGCGTCGAACCACACGCCGTGCGGCGCGCAGCGGTCGAGCGCGACGGTGCCGAGGCTGACCGCCTGCATCGCCGCCTTGCAGATGGCACACGGCCGCGCGCGATCGCCGGGCCGCGGTTGCCAGGTCAGCTCGACGAGCGCGGACGTCCGCTCCTGCATCATCCCGACGAGCACGTCCTCGTGGATCCACGCGCCCTCGCAGGTCGCGCAACGCTCGGTGAAACCCGCCTGTTCGAGAGGCGTCGTGCAGGTCGGACAGCTCGGCTCGGCCATGCCCGTACTGTTGCACGCGGCCGTTCAGCGTGCCGTATACGACTCGGTCAGGACGTAGCCATCGCCGAGGTTCGTGGCGCGCACCAGCGCGCGATAGTCCGCGAACCGGTAGTCGCGGGTGGCCTGGCGGAAGGCGCCGCTCGCGAGGACCTCGGGGGCCGCGGAGCCATCGGTGATCGCCGGAGCGCCGGCCCGCGTCGTGAGCGCGAGCTCGGTGGCGGCGAACGCGCGCGCGATCGGATCCGCGCCGGTCGCCCGGCGGAGCATCTTGACGGTCGTCAGGACGCCGCGGTCATCGAGCTCGAACCACGCCGTGGTCCCGCCGAGCGCCGCACCGTGATCGGCGAGCAGCGCCGCCGGCACATCCCCGCACTCGATCAGCGTGCCGCCGCGGCGCGGGGTGCACGTGACCGCGTGCTGGGTCGCCCAGCTCGCGAGCTGCGCGCGCGTGGTCGTGCCGAGCGTGAAGCCGAGCGCGGGCCGCGTGCGCGCGACCGGACCGGATCGCGGCACCGTCGGGGCATCGCTCGCGACCCGCGCCGCGCCGTCGCCGAACGGACAGGCGCCGGTGCCGTCGGGGTTGGTCCAGCCCATCGCGTACTGGACCGCGGGGAGGTGCACGAGCGCCGACACGGCGACGAACAGCCCGAGCGCGCCGCCGGTCCACCACAGGATCCGTCGCGTGCGGCGCTGCACGACTACTGCCCCACCATCGACGCCTTGACCGCGGGGTCGACGACGAGCGGCGCGAAGCAGCTCGACACGTCACCCATCGGGACGCCGCTCTTCGTGAGCGCCGGCACGATGACGTTGGCGACGAAGTAGTCGTACTGCGCGGACGTGATGGCCATGCCGGCGTGCGCCGCCCGCATGTCCTGCACGCCCTCGTAGGTCTTGCCGTCGGTGTACGTGATGCTCGTCGGCCCGCCGTACGCGAACACGAGGAACGCGGCGAGCCGGCCCTCGAAGGTCGCGAAGTCGGTGACGCGGGAGAACGAATCCCCGAGGTTGGTCGAGCCGTTCGCGGTGAGCTCGGCGGTGGCCTCGGCGAAGATCGCCTTGTTGACGGCGACGAACGCCTCGGTGCCGTAGGTCGTGAACGCGTTCTTGCCGCTGCTCGCGCACTTCAGGGTGGCGCCAGGGCCCATCGTGGTCTGCTCGTCGTCGTCGCCCCCACAGGCGGTCGCGGCGGTCACGGCAGTGAGACAGAACAAGAGCTTGGTGAAGGTGCGCAAAGGAGATCCTCTCGTGGGCAGGACGGGCCGCCCTCATGGCCGCCCTCCGCTGCCTTACGAGCAAGCTCCTGCCGCGGATCATCGCGGCCGCCGATCTAGCGTGAGGATCTCGTGAGCCGTCAGTACGACTTCGCCCAGACCACGCGCTTCGCGCTCGGCTGGCCGGTGAACGGGCAGGTCCCGGGCTCGCCCGGCGCGAGCGGGATGCAGCGCACGGTGACGCCGAGGTCGGCCTTGATCTGCGCCTCGAGCGCCGGGTCGCCGTTGAAGTGCGCCATCGCGAAGCCGGCGTGGATCGGCGTCGGGTCGTTGTCCTTCTTGGTCTTCGGCGCCGCGAAGTACGCGTAGAACTCGTCCTTGGTGTCGATCTCGCGGGTCTGCTCGGTGCGGAACGCCAGCGCCCGCGCGTACAGCGCGTCCTGGATCTCCTGCAGCAGCGTGGCGATGCCGGCGACGAGCTCGGCGCGGCCCATCCCGACCTTCTCCTTCGGCCCCTTGTCGCGGCGGCCCATGAAGACGGCGTCCTTCTCGAGATCGCGCGGGCCGATCTCGAGCCGGATCGGCGCGCCCTTCTTGATCCACTGCCACGCCTTGTCGCCGCCGCGCATGTCGCGGCCATCGACGTGCACGCGCACCGGCGTGCCCGCGTAGCTCTGGCTCTCGAGCTCCTGCTCGAGCGCCTTGCAGTACGCCATCACGCGCTCGCGATCCTCGGGCTTCTGGATCACCGGGATGATGATGACCTGCTCGGGGGCGAGCTTCGGCGGGCAGATCATGCCGTCGTCATCGCCGTGGGTCATGATCATGCCGCCGATCAGCCGCGTCGAGACGCCCCACGACGTCGTCCAGGCGTGCTCGATGCCGCCCTTGTCGTCCTGGTACTTGATGCCCGACGCCTTCGCGAAGTTCTGCCCGAGGAAGTGCGAGGTGCCGGCCTGCAGCGCCTTGCGGTCCTGCATCATCGCCTCGATGCAGTACGTCTGCACCGCGCCCGGGAACCGCTCGCCCGCGGTCTTCTCGCCCTGGATGACGGGCATCGCCATCCAGTTCTCGGCGAAGTCGGCGTAGACGCCGAGCATCTTCATCGTCTCCTCGACCGCCTCCTCCGAGGTCGCGTGGGCCGTGTGGCCCTCCTGCCAGAGGAACTCCGCGGTGCGGAGGAACAGCCGCGTCCGCATCTCCCAGCGCACGACGTTCGCCCACTGGTTGATGAGCAGCGGGAGGTCGCGATAGCTCTTCACCCACTTCGCGAAGCTCGCGCCGATGATCGTCTCGGAGGTCGGCCGCACGACGAGCGGCTCCTCGAGCTCGCCGGTCGGCACGAGCTTGCCCTCGCGGAGCTCGAGGCGGTGGTGAGTGACGACGGCGCACTCCTTCGCGAAGCCCTCGACGTGCGCGGCCTCCTTCTCGAGGTAGCTCAGCGGGATGAACAGCGGGAAGTACGCGTTGGAGTGGCCGGTCGCCTTGAACATGCCGTCGAGGCCGCGCTGGATGTGCTCCCAGAGCGCGTAGCCCCACGGCTTGATCACCATGCAGCCGCGGACGTCCGAGTTCTCGGCGAGGTCGGCGGCCTCGATGACCTTGAGGTACCACTCGGGATAGTTGTCGGCGCGGGTCGGCGTGATCGCGGTCTGGGCCTTGGCGTTACTCACGGCGCCAGACATACCATCGCGAGGCGACCCGGGCACAGCCGACGTGCGCCGCTGGCATCACCGGCACCGGCCGCCCGCATCCGGCGCACAGCTGCCCGCCGCGGGCCGCGACGCTACGGTTCGGAATGCGAGCGCTGGTCCTGGTCCTGGCTGCCTGTGCCGCCGCTCCACGGGCCCCCGCGCTGATCGCGAATCGCGCCGCGCCGCCGCCGCGACCAGCGTGCACGGACGAGCAGATCGCCGCGTTCGCGCAGCAGCTCCAGGCCCGGTGGCGGACCACCGAGGTGCCGCTCGTGCGCTGCCTCGGCGGGCGGTTCCCGGCCCCCGGCTACTTCCTCGCGGTGCAGCTCGAGGGCAATCGCCACCTCGCCGGCATCATCGACGCAGGGAGCTCCAACGAGAGCGCCCCGTTTCGGGACGAGCCCGCGCCGACGGCCGCCGCCGCGATCGCCGCGTACGACCTCGCCGATCTCGACGGCGACGGCACCGACGAGATCATCGAGACCTGGCGCGAGAGCGCGCGCGGCGGCCTGGCCTCGGGTACGTGGCTCGCGGTGCGCCGCCTCGAGGACCGCGCGCTCACGCGGATCGAGGGCCCGCACACCGACGTCTATCACCGCGAGCTCGGCAGCTGCTCGGCCGACGTCCAGCTCGCGGACCGCACGATCGTGATCACGATCGCCGTCACGCGGCTGCCGCCGAGCGACTGCCTGCCCGCCGGCACGCACACGTTCGCGCTCGCCGACGATCGCGTGATCAAGCTCGCGCCGGGAGCGCGGCCGTAAGCGGCAGCGCCCGCCGAAACGCACATCGCGCCGAGCCGCGAAGCTCGACGCGATTTTTCAGCAGGGAGCGCCGTCGTTCAGGACGACAGGCCGGCCTGCGCGGCCACTTCGGCGGCGAAGTCGCCCTTCTTCTTCTCGAGGCCCTCACCGAGCTCGAAGCGCACGAACCGGCGGATCTTGATGTTCTCGCCGATCTTCGCGACCAGCGCCTGCTGGACCTGCTCGATCGTCTTGTCGGGGTCCTTCACGAACGGCTGATCGAGGAGACAGATCTCCTTCATCCACTTCGTGATCTGACCGTCGACCATCTTCTGGACGACCTGCTCGGGCTTGCCGCTCTCCTTGGCCTTCGCGAGGAGCACCGCGCGCTCCTTCTCGATGACGTCCGCGGAGACCTCGTCCTTGCGGACGAACTGCGGGTTCATCGCGGCGATCTGCAGCGCGACTTCGCGGCTGAACGCCTGGAAGTCCTCGTTGCGCGCGACGAAGTCGGTCTCGCAGTTGATCTCGACGAGGACGCCGATGCGCCCGCCGCCGTGGATGTACGAGACCACCGAGCCCTCGGTCGCTTCGCGGCCGGCCTTCTTGGCCGCCTTCGCGAGACCCTTGGTGCGCAGGTAGTCGATCGCCTTGTCCATGTCGCCGTCGACCTCGACGAGCGCCTTCTTGCAGTCGGCCATGCCGGCGCCGGTGCGCTCGCGCAGATCCTTGATGAGAGTTGCCGTGACTTCCATGACAGCTCCTTTACTTCTGCGGCTCGTCGGGCGAGGCCGAGGCCTCGGGGTTGAACATGCTGCCGCCCGTCGACATCTCGACGCGCGGACCATCGCCACCAGAGGACACGTGGATCACGCGCTCGCCGGGCTCCTCGCGCTCCTGCTGGCCGCGGGTCCGGGCGTGCTCCTTGTAGACCTTGTTGCCGAGGATCGCGGCGTCCGCGATCTTCGAGGCGAACAGCTTGATCGCGCGGATCGCGTCGTCGTTGCCGGGGATGACGTAGTCGATCTGATCGGGATCGCAGTTGGTGTCGGTGATCGCGACGACCGGGATCTCGAGCTTGCGAGCCTCGTCGACCGCGATGTGCTCCTTGTGGGGATCGATCACGAAGAGCATGCCCGGGAGCTTGCTCATGCCCTTGATGCCGCCGAGCGACTTCAGGAGCTTGTCGCGATCGCGGCGGATCATCACCTGCTCGCGCTTCGTGAGCGCGAACAGCGTGCCGTCCTCCTCCATCTTCTCGAGGCCGCGGAGGCGCTCGAGCGAGCCCTTCACGGTCTTGAAGTTGGTGAGCGTGCCACCGAGCCAGCGCTGGGTGACGTAGTGCTGACCCGAGCGGCCGGCCTCTTCCACGATCACGTCCTGCGCCTGCTTCTTGGTGCCGACGAACATGATCGAGTCACCGCGACCGGTGGTGTCCACGACGGCCTGGAAGGCCTGGCGGAACAGCTTCACCGTGTGCTGCAGATCGATGATGTGGATGCCGTTGCGAGCGCCGAAGATGAACTGCTTCATCTTCGGGTTCCAGCGACCCGTGTTGTGTCCGAAGTGAACGCCTGCTTCGAGCAGTGCCCGCATGCTGATCGGGTTCTGCGCCGTCGCTTCTGCCATCGTTTCCATGTGTCAGTCCTTGTCGTTGGTGCGTCCGACACCGTCGTCGAGACCCGGAAACTTGCTCGCGCAAGCCACGGCCGGAGCTCTCGGATGTCGTGATGATTCCCGAAGATTCGGGGAGGGCCGGATCTAGCACGCGCTCGCGCTCGGCGGCAAGCCGAGATGCGGGTCATGCGACGGGCTCGCGCCGGGGGAAACCCGGCAAATCCCGAGGGCTTAGAGGTACTGGTAGCCGAGCAGGATGCCGAACCCGTACAGCGTGCCGCCATCGAGGAAGCTCGGCGTCAGCTCGACCGAGAGGTTCCAGGTGTTCTGCGACGTGGTCGAGAACGTGTAGCCGCCGCGGAGATCGAGCCCGAGCCCGCTCTCGCTGTCCTCGAAGTCGCCGACGCTGATCGACGCGAAGCCGAGGCCGAGCCCGCCGCCGACCCAGGCATTCTCGTTGACCCAGTACTGCGCGCTCGGGCCGAAGAACCCGGTCGTCAGCCGCCCGGTCTCGTCGCCGATGTCCTCGGAGTACGTCACGCCGGCGATCCGGATCGTGAGCGCGAGCTGCGGAGACAGCCAGCCACCGACGCCGAGGCTGAGCCCCGCGAGCGCCACTTCCTTGTCGCTCTCCGCGCCATTATCCGGGTCCGCCCAGATGAAGCCGACGCCGAGGTTCGCCTCGAACGTGAAGCCCTGCTTGAGGTGCTGCGGCGCGGGCTGCGCGTAGGTCGGCGCGTAGCCGGGCGGCGGCGGGGGCGGCGCGCCGGGCTGAGCGAGGGCCGCCGTGGGGATCAGGAGGGAGAGCAGGATCAAGGAGCGCATGATGGTGGCTGCATCACACGTGCACGGCCTCCACGACAAGGAGAATGTCCATGCATCCCGAGGACTTGCCGAGACTTGCCGCCCCGCGAGCAGCCTCTCACGCCACCCCGCGTTAGCGCGGCAACCGCCCTCACACCGGCGACTCGCAGAGAGCGCCGCTCACCGGAGGATCGCGGCGAGCTCGGCATGGTCGGCGAGCCCCGCGAACGCCTCGTCCTCGCGTGCCCGCCGCCGGTAGTCCGCGGCGAGCTCGCAGGCGAGCCGGAGCTCGGTCAGCCCAGCGGCGGCGTCCCCGCGGCGTGCGTGCAGGCACGCCCGGTGATAGGTGATCGCCGCGATCGTCCCGCGGTCGTACGCCACGCGCATCGCCTTCGTGAAGCAGCTCGCGGCCTCGTCGTGGCGGTCGCGTGCGAGCAGCGAGATCCCCTGGTGGAGCATCGGCGCCGCGTTCGCATGGCGCGGCGTCAGCGAGTACGACAGCGCCCACGCGGCACACGCCTCGTCGAAGCGGTCGAGCGCGAGCAGCTGATCGCCGCGGACGCACTCGATCTGCTGCAGGGCACTCGCGATCGTGCCGGCGTCGTCATCGACCACGCGGTGCAGCACGTCGGCCGCGTCGCCCCACGCGCGCAGCTCGTAGGGGCCGAGCCCCGCGCACGCGCGGTCGAGGCTCGCGATCGCCTCGCGATGCGCGGCTTGCGCGCCGAGGGCCCGCGCACGCGCGAGGTGCGCTTCCCACGAGGTCGGGCGGCTGGCGATCGCGCGATCGAGCCAGGGCAGCGCGCCGTCGGGCTCCTGCAGGCGGAGCCAGTCCGCGGCTTGCTGCATGACGAATGCGTAGTGCTTCGCCGGCTCCGCGCGCAGCACCTCCTCGACGTGATCGACGATGACGCCATCCTCGGCGACGATGCGCTCCACCGAGAGCTGCCCGCGCCCGAGCACGTACTCGTCGATGAAGGCGACGTACTCGTCGTGGATGAAGAAGCGAGCGTCCTCGAGCAGGTCGCCGAGCGCGCGGAGGTAGCGCTGGAGCTCGTCGTCGTAGCCCCACTTCCCGCCGCCATTGAGGACCAGGTACACGGCGGCGGCCGCGGGATCCGTCACGACGCTCGAGAGGACGTTCACGTTCGCGATGTGGAGCGAGGGCGCGCTGCGCAGCATCGTCACGTACGCGGGGCGCGGGCTCGCGAGGTAGCGCTGCTCGAACGCGTCGACCTGCGTGGCCCGCACCCGCAGCGCGGCCCCCTCGACGCTGACGATCGGTGCGATCTGCACGACCGAGTGAACGTTGCCCACGCCCGACAGTATGCGAGATCCTCGCGCGCTCGCGGGAGCTCGTGCGGCTCGTCGTGAGCGTTCGTGCCGGCGCCGAGTGCGTCATGGCGCCAAGACCCAGGAGGGAGATCCCCTCCTGAAAATGATCCTGGGCCGCGCTTGGCGGCCTCGGCGCGCTTGGCGACCCGCGCGCTCGCGCGTGACGCGCGGTCAGCTGCATCGGCTCGTACAGCTCGCGCGCTCGCTGAACGAAACGTGCACTCGCGGTGTACGCAATCGGACACCGATCGCGATCGCGCGTCGTCGATCGGCCGCGGGTCGCGCGTCACGCCGTGCGCGCGCCGATCGCGCGTGGCACGCAGGTTGCCCTACGAAGGCTCACAACCTGCTGCAGGAGTCTCCGTGAAGAAGCTACTCGTGGTGTGTCTCGCCGTGTTCAACGTCGCCCTGATCGCTTGGTCGCCGTCCCCATCGTCCGCCGGCAATCCGTGCAAGCGCGACAACTTCGACACGAAGCTCGTCGCGGCCGCGTGTGCCAAGGGCGGCACCAACGAGGCGAAGGAGGTCATGAAGAAGTGGGTGAAGGAGGTCAAGTCGAAGCAGGCTGGCCTCGAGTGCGCGACGTGTCACGCGAAGATGGCGCCGAGCTACGACCTCAAGCCCGACGCGCTCACCACCTTCAAGAAGCTCGGCGGCCAGTGATCCCGCCGCGTGCAGGCCTGGCCGCGGTGCTGCTCGCGGGCTGCTACTACGCGAGCGAACCGCCGACCGCGTCGGGCACGTTCGATGGCGGCGCGGTCGCGAGCTCGGAGTTCCCGTGCGAGGTCGCCGAGGTCCTGGCGACGTGCTGGGGCTGTCACTCGAGTCCGCCGAAGGGTGGCGCGCCGATGTCGCTCGTGGCGCTCGCGGATCTGCGCGCGATGTCCACGGTGCAACCAGCCGCGAGCCTCGCCGAGCGAGCGGTCGTGCGCATGCGCCAGGCCGACCGGCCGATGCCGCCGGTGGGGCTGCCGCGCCCGTCGGCGGCGGCGATCGATGCGTTCGCCGCGTGGGTCACCGCGGGCACGCCGCCCGGCTCGTGCGAGGGCGTCCAGCCGCCCGGCGACGGCGGTCCCACCGGGCCGTTCGAGACGGTGTGCTCGTCGGGCAGCAAGTGGCCGATCGGCGGTGGCGACGACGACGACGACGACGACGAGGAAGGCAGCCCCGACATGAATCCCGGGCTGCCCTGCCGGACCTGTCACCTCGCGCAGGAGCCCGAGCGCGCCTACTTCTTCATGGGCACCGCGTACCCGACCTTGCACGAGCAGGATCGCTGCCGCTCGATCGTGCCCCCCGGGACGCGCGTCGAGATCCTCGACAACACCGGCCAGGTCGCGCTCACCCTGCCCGTCCGCGCGAGCGGCAACTTCTTCTCGAGCTCGACGCTGCCGCAGGTCGCGCTGCCCTTCACCGCGCGCGTGGTCTCACCGACGGGCTTGATCTCGCAGATGTCGACGCCGCAGATGACCGGCGACTGCAACGGCTGCCACACCGAGCAGGGCATCAACGGCGCCCCCGGTCGCGTGCTGCTGCCGTCGCAACCCTGAAGCGAGTCCGCGCGCGCCGGCCGGGACGTGGTCGGCGTGCTCGCCAGGCGCAGCTCACGTCGCTCACATCGCTCACATCACTCGCATCACGCGCATCACGCGCATCACGCGCATCACTCGCAACTCGCAGCTCGCAGCTCGCAGCTCGCAGCTCGCATTTTCATCTCGCAGGAGGCTCTCGATGCCGACTCCCCTGGTTCATCGTGTGCTGTTCATCGGCTTCATGATCTGTGCGGCGACCGCCGTCGCGTTCGCGAGCTCGCCGGAGGCCGCGGCTCCGGACGCGGACTACTGGACGCGCGCGCTGCCGATGCACCCGAAGCTCGTCCACCTCCCGATGGCGCTGTGCGTGCTGATGCCGGCCGTCGCGGGGCTGATCTGGGTCGGCGTCCGCCGCGGCTGGTTCACGCCGCGGGTGTGGCTGCTCGCGGCCTTCCTGCAGGGCGCGACGCTGGCGGGCAGCATCGGCGCGCTGGTCTCCGGCCAGGACGATGGCGCGAAGGTCGAGGGCTATGCCAGCGAGGAGGCGCTCACCACGCACGAGGCGCGCGCGTGGTGGTTCGTCTACGTCGCGGGCGCCAACCTCGCGCTATGCGGGGCCGCGGCGCTCTCGCATCACCGCCCGCGGCGGCAGCAGCTCCTCGGCGCGTTCGCGATCGTCGGGCTCTGCGCCGGTGGCTACGCCGGCTACCTCGTCGGTGACGCCGGTGGACGCCTCGTCTACGTGGCGAACGCCCCGGACGCGCACAAGTGAGAGCGCTCGTCGCGCTGGCGTGCGTGGCGGCGTGCAGCGGCGAGCCGCCCGACCGCTGGCAGTACGTCTACGCCACGATCATCGCGCCGAGCTGCACCACGAGCGCGTGTCACTCGCGGCTGTCGGCCACCGGCGGCGTCGAGCTCCACGACGAGGCGACCGCGTACCGCACGCTGACCGGGCGTGGCTGCGAGGACACCGCGACCCCGATCGGAGGGTACGTCGATACCGCGATGCCGGCGGCCAGCTTCCTGTCGCTGCTGCTCCGGCGCGAGGGCCCGACCGGCATGCCGCCGAACAACCGCCTCGCCGACGACGAGATCGAGCTCGTCGAGGCGTGGATGGCCCGGGGCGTGCCATGCGACTGACGATCGTGCTCCTCGCGGTGCTCGGCGTGGGCGTCGCCGGCGAGCGCGCCGAGGCCTACCCGGAGTTCCAGTTCTCGACCGGCACCGCGCGGTGCTCGGCGTGCCACTTCGCCCCGGTCGGCGGCGGCCTGATCAACGACTACGGCCGCGACGAAGCCGCGACGACGATCTCCGACGCCGGCGACGGTCGGTTCGCGCACGGCCTCGTCGAGCTGCCGGCATGGCTCGCGCTCGGCGCCGACGTCCGCGTCGCGGGCTTCGCGAAGCGCGTGCGCGGAGGCAGCGAGGCGACCGTGTTCCCGATGCAGGCGGACGTCTACGCCCGGCTCGCGTGGGGCGGGCTGACGATCAACGCGACCGGCGGCGTGCTCGGCGCGATCCGCGAGCCCGCGCCGATCGCCGAGCGGCTCGGCAGCCGCGAGCACTACGTCATGTACCAGCCGGCGGCGCGCGCGTGGTACGTGCGCGCCGGTCGGTTCTTCCCGACGCTCGGGCTGCGCCTGCCCGATCACACGGCGTACGTGCGGCGCTACACCGGGCTGCACTCGCTCGAGGAGAGCTACGGCGTGAGCGCGGGCCGCACGACCGGGAGCTGGGAGCTCCACGCGACGGTGCTCACGCCGCTCGAGCTCCACCCGGTCGCCGGCCACCACGACTGGGGCGGCGCGCTGCACGCCGAGCACATCAACGAGGCCGAGACCCAGCTGCTGGCGGTGCACGGCAAGGCGGTCCGCACGAGCCACGGCGTCGACACCTGGGTCGGCGGGTCGTGGAAGCGCTGGCACGAGGGCACCGATCTGCTGTTCGCCGCCGAGCTCCACGCCGGCACCACGTCGCTCGCGCCCGCGCCCGTGGCCCGGCTCGCGGGCTACGCCGCGCTCCACTACCGGCCGGGTAAGGTCTGGGGCCTCGCCGGCGCGGCCCACTACTTCGACGCCGATCTCCGGCTGATCGGCCATGGCCGCTCGGCGCTCGAAGCGCGCGGCAGCTGGTTCCCGCGTGCGCACCTCGAGGCGGCGCTGTTGATCCGCGGCGAGTCCGTCGGTGCCGAGGTCGGCCGCGGCAACGTCCTCGGCTTCCTCCAGCTCCACTACTACCTGTGATCGCGGCGGCGCGCCGTCAGCGGGCGAAGCCGGCGCGCAGCAGCGCGTCGGCGAGCTTGAGCGCGGTGACCCGCGTCGTCGGATCCGCGGGCACCCCGACGACGATCGCGCCGAACGACCGCTGGGCCTCGCGGTTCTCGCGGAACGCGAGCCCGAGCTGGCGCACGAGGTCGCCGGGATCGACGCCCGGCAGCTCGACCGGCCCCGCCTTGAGCGACGGCGTCTCCGACCACCGCGCGACCGCGTGCAGCAGCGGCGCCTGCTCGGACCACAGCGTCGTCAGCTCCTGCAGCCCGAGCGGCCGCCGCGCGAGGTGCTCGCCGAGCGCCGCGAACCCGATCCACGCGAGCCACATCCGCGCGAGCACCGGCGCCATCGCGGACCGCGGCGCATACTGGCGCGGCCCGTAGAGCTCGTTGAAGCGCAACGACGG
>JALZOI010000129.1 GCA_030857245.1 Myxococcota bacterium | reverse complement strand
GCTCGGGCCCGGGCGGCAACGCCTGCGCGAGCTCGAACAGCGCGATCGCGCCGGCCGCCGGCGAGAGCCACTCGAGATCGGCGAGCATGCCGTCGTCGAGCGTCGCGCGCACCGCGAGCAGCAGCTGATCCGGGGCGATGCCCTCGAGCGGGGCGGGCTCGCGCTCGGCGATCTGCGCGAGCATGGCGAGGCCCTGACGGGCGACGCGACGGCGCTCGTCCAGCTCGGCGATGTCGTGCAGCCTGGCGAAGGCCGCGAGGTACGTCCTCCCGGAGCGCATACGGGAACGATGTTAGCCCGGCCGGCGCGCGGTCAGGTCCGCCGGTGACAGGCTCTCCTCGTAGAAGCGCTCGCCACCCTCGCCGAGCCCGGCGATCACGAGCCGGTCCCCGTCGATCTCGATCAGCCCCACGTTGAAGCGCTGGGCGACGAACAGCCGCCCCGGACCGGCGACCGGGATCGCCCCGAGGCCGCGGGCGAGCGGGCCGATCTGGACCTCGCGGATCCCGAACGCGTGGCGGTTGACCGCGAAGTAGTGCTGGTCGCCGCTGACGAACAGCAGCCCCGGGATCCCCACGACCGCCTCGAACAGCGCGTCGCGCTCGGTCTGGAACCCGGTCCAGGTGTCGAGCTCGCGGGCGATGTCGAGCGGGACCGACGTGAACACGAGCTTGAACGTCGCCGTGCTCGCGCGCAGCCCGGCGGTCAGCCAGGCCCGCTGGGTCTCCCCGAGCATCGACTTGCGGTCGTCATCGGGCGCGGCGTTGGCGCTGCGGAACCGCCGGCAATCGAGGAGGAAGCACTCGACGTGCGCGCCCCATCGCCAGCTCCGGTAGCGGACCTCATCGGCCGCGCTGCCGGGCTCGCGCAGCGGGAAGAACTCGTCCCACACCGTCATCGCGGCGGCGTAGCGCTCGGCCTCGGTCGCGACGAACGCCGCATCCCAGTTGTTGCGGAACTCGTGGTCGTCGTAGATCGCGCGCACCGGCACGGCCTCGAGCAAGGCGCGGACGCGCGGCAGCGTGCGGAGCTCGGCGTGCCGCTCGCGGTACTCGGCGAGCGAGTGCGCGGGCGGTCCGTTGTCGGTGTAGGGGAAGTCCCCGAGCGTGACGAGGAGATCGGGCGCGGCGGCGATCACGTGCTCGACGAGATCGCTGGCGAACGCGGGGTTCGGATCGAGGTCCGCGGCCACCGCGATCCGCACGGGCCGCGGGTCATCGGCGCGCGGGGCGGTGCGGATGTGGTGGGGACCGAGCAGGATGTCGTCCGCGGTCCGGATGATCAGCTCGTACTCGGTCGCCGGCAGCAACTCCCTGAACGCGAGCATGCCGCTTCCGCCCTCGCCGAGCAGGAGCCGGTGCATCGCCAGCTGCCCGTCGACCCGCAGCGTGACCGTGGCCTCGCGCGCGTGGCGGGCCCACACGGCGAGGATGAAGCCGGCTTCCGTGGGCTCGAGGACGGCGGAGGCCGCATCGACCGACGGCAGGTTGTCGCCGCATCCCACCGTGAGCGCGGCGCTGCCGGCTGCGATCAGCCGCAACCAGGCGCGGCGCGTCAGCTCGCTCGGGATCCCCACGGTCACAGGATATCGCACGCACGGGTCGGCACGCGATGTGCTCCAGGTCGTGGCATGCGCCTCAAGAATCTGTCCAGGTTGCTGCTGCTCGGCGGCGCAGCGGCACTCCTGCTCGGCCGCCGTCGCCGATCTGCCCCCGCGCGCCGCGGCCGTTCCGCATCACCGCACATCGCGACCGAGCCGAACGTGTACGCCGCCGACCTGCGCATCGACCCCGCCGACCCGGTTCAGGGATTCGATGAGGCGAGCGAGCTCCGCATGGAGCCGCTCGCGTTCGACGCGCTCACGCAGGCCGACGCCGAAGCCGCGCAGGACCTGGCGTCCCTCGAGACCGAGCTCGACGAAGGTTCACTCGGGCTCGACATGCCATCCGAGGCCGACCTCGACGCGATCGACGCGGCCTCGGTCGGGACGTCGACCGGCGAGCTCTACGGCGTGCACACGGTCCCGGCGGTCGACACCGATCTCCCGGATAACGATCAGGCCTACGACCGTGGCGAGAACTGGCTCGAGGCGCTCGAGGCGAGCGCGATCGAGCACGGCGCTGAGCCCGAGCGCGAGCTCGACATCGTCGACGACATGGACGACGCACCGCACCCGTCCGACAACCGGGACATCCCGGTCGCCGACCGCGGCTCCGCGGGGCCCCGCGGGCTGTGATCGTCCACGGTCCGGAACTGCACGTGCACGGGCGGCCATCACCGCCCGGCCTCGTACTAGGCTGCGGGCGTGTCCCCGACTCGTATCGAGCTCGCTGGCCTGACGACCGTCGTCGTCGAGCCTCGCCCCGCCTCCGACACCGTCCCGACCGTGGTGATCCTCCACGGGTTTGGCGCGCCCGGAGCTGACCTGGTCTCGCTCGCGGAGTCGATCGACGCACCCGCGCGCTTCGTGTTCCCCGCCGCACCGCTCGAGCTCGGTGGGCTCTACGGCGACGCCCGCGCGTGGTGGCACCTCGATCTCGCACGCCTCGAGGACGAGCTGCGCCGCGGCGTCCCGCGCGATCGCCGGGACGAGGTCCCCGACGGGCTCGTCACCGTGCGCACGCAGCTGCTCGACTTCCTCGAGGAGCTCGCCGCACGGTTCGCGGTGTCGCGGCTCGTGCTCGGCGGGTTCTCCCAGGGCGCGATGCTCGCGCTCGATGTCGCGCTCCACCGCGCCACGCCACCGGCCGGGCTGCTGCTGATGTCGGGCACGTTGATCGCTGCAGCGGCGTGGCAGCCGCGCCTCGCCACGCTGCAGGGCGTGCCCGTGCTGCAGTCGCACGGCCGTGCGGACACGCTGCTGCCGTTCTCCATCGCCGAGGCGCTGCGCGATCAGCTGCGCGCGGCGGGTGCGGCCGTCGACTGGCACCCGTTCGCGGGCGGTCACGAGATCCCGCCCGCCGTGCTCGATGCGGCCGGGCGGTTCCTGCGCGCGGCCGCGTGATGGCCGCCTAGAACTGATCTTCGATCAGGCTGCACAGGCTGTCGCCCGGGCAGCAGACGTTGAGACCGGCCGCGCCGCCGTACTGCTCGGTGTGCACGCACACCTTCGAGCCCTGCGACGGATAGTAGTAGGCCCAGAAGAAGCACATCTCGTCGCCCGCGGACTCGCCAAACCCGACGCGGTTCCCCGTCGTGTTCTTGTACGAGCACTCGAAGTCGAAGCCGCCGCCGGTGGGCACCGCGAAGCCGGGGCGGTGGTTGCGGGTCTCGGGCTCGCTCCACAGGAACGGCGTCGGCGAGTAGACGTCCGTCATCGCGCCCGTCGGGCCCGGGCTGACGCGGACCTGCACGTTGGTGCCGAGCTTGTGCGTGTGACCGGTGATCGCGAAGATCTTCGCGGCGCTGAGGTCGATGTACGACGGCATCGTGAAGAACTGGTGCAGCGTATGAGTCGCGCCGGGCGCGATGTCGATGTCGGGCGAGCCGATGAACAGGATGTCGGCCTCGTGATCGATCGCGCTCGGGTCCGACGCGTAGAAGTCGACGGTCGCCGACGCGTCCATCACCTCGTCCGTCGCGTTCAGGTAGTGCATCTCGATCTTCACCATCTGCTGCGGCTTCAGCGTGTAGGCCACGCGGTCGGGCAGGGTGAGCTGATCATCGGCCTTCTGCGTGATGATGATCGGCGCGATCATCCCGCTCGCGTTGAGCGCGCCGGTGAACGGCTGGCAGTCGACGGGCGTCAGCTGCTCCGTGGTGTCCATGTCGTCGCGATAGACGATGAGGTGGTGCGAGCTCGAGCTCAGCTGGTTGTGCACCTGGTGCACCTTGATCTCGGCCGCGTTGGACAGCCGCAGCCAGATGCACTTCGTGCCCTCCTCGCCGGGCGGGATCGACACCGGGCCGTAGCTCAGCCGGTACATGTCGCCGGTGAGCGGTGGCGCATCCCACGGCACCTCGGCATCGGTGCCGGCGTCACCGCCCCCGCCACAACCCAGGACGATCAGCGAGAACCAGTGAACGAGACGGCGCATACGACCCCCTGTGTGCCGCGGCATCATACCGATCGGCTCCTCGCTGCACGAGCAGTTCTGATCGCACCGCACCGATTACGCGGCGCGTCAGGTGGCTGGCGGCGGACGCGCGATCATGGCGTGAGGCGCGAGATCTGGTAGCCCTGCTTCTCGAGCATCTCGAGGACCGAGCGCTTGCCGACGAGGTGCATCGCCCCGACCGCGACGAAGCCACCACCGCCGGCGTGCAGCTTCTCGATCGGTGCGATCCACGCGGCGTTGCGCTTGTAGAGCAGGTCCTCCATCTGCTGCTCGTACTCGGCCGCGGTGAAGCCGTGCTCGAGCGCGTCGCCGCGCTGGCTCTCGGTGATGCCGACGATCTTGTCGGCGTCCCCGGCGAGGTACGCGTCGAGCATCTCCTGCGTCTGTGCGGCGCTCTTGTCCGCGGTGTCCAGCATCATCTTGAGCGTGCGCAGGCCCATGTGCTTCTCGAGGATGGCGGCCTGGCCGGAGGGAGCCTCGAGGAACACGATCTGCTTCTGCTGGTTGATCGCGCGGCCGTGCAGCACGCCGTCCATCGGGGACGTCTTCGGCAGGTGCTGGAGCGAGAGCAGGGTCGCCGCGATCAGCGGCTTCATGTTGTCGATCGCCTTCGCCATCGCGGGCGTGATCGCGTCCTCGAGCTTCTTCCAGTAGCCCGGTCCGAGATCCGCGCGGAGCGTCCCGCTGTTGCGCTGGCCGATGGTCGCGAGCGATGGATCGCTGAGGTCGGTCTCCATCGCGAACGTCGGCGCGGCGTCGAGCTTGTCCCACACGAGCTGCGGGAGCCGGGACTCCGCGTCGACGCCGAGGTGCATCGTGCCGAGGAAGTACGTCGTCTTGCCATCCTTCTCGGCGGACCACAGGAATGGCCGCGCGATCGGATCCTTGGGCGTGGGGGCCGCCGTCTTGGACCACGGATCCTGGCCCGAGCCCGCCGCCGCGGCGCCCGCACCCGACCCGCCGGCCGAGCCGGCCGAGCCGGCCGCGGGGTCGCCGATCACCACGGGTGCCGGCGGCGGCGGCTCCGCCGCGGGCGACGACTTCTTGCAGGCCGTGCCCGCGAGCGCGATCAACGTCACGAGAGCGAGGCGACCGAGTCCACGTTGCATGGCCGTTGCTTTAGCACGCGGTTGGTAGCCGTGCTCACAGAAGCCGGAATCGACGTCCGTCACGATGAGGCGATGCCACGAGGTGGGGTCGCGCTCGCGATGCTGCTCGCGATGGCGGGTGCGGGCATCAGCGCGCCCCGCGGCGCCGCCGCCGAGACGGTCGCACTCTACGAGCGGCTGTGGCCGCGCGTGCCCGAAGGTCGCCAGCTCCGGCTCTCGCAGCAGATCGAGGACGAGCTCACCGAGCTGGGCAACGCGCTCGGCTACCACGTCGACTCGCTGAGCCGCGAGTTGCTGCAGCTCCGCTTCGATGGCCGGCGCCGCAAGGCGTTCGTGCGGTTCGGCGGCGGCGACGGTCATCACCTGACGTTCCGGCTGTCGAGCGACGTCCACTTCACCGAGGGCCGTGCGCGGATCGCGACCCGGCTCGATCTCGCGATCGCCGGGCGCGCACTCCAGCTCGATCTTCCCGAGATGGAGATGGCGCCCGCGGAGTACCGCGGCGAGCGCGGCGTCGAGCTCCGGCTGCCGCTGTTCCGCCGCACCTGGTGACGGCGCCGCCGCCGCCGAACCCAGCCGCCGAAACGCCGAACGCCGCGCTCGGTGCGCGGCGTTCGTGCGTTCGTGAACGTCAGCCGTGGCTCAGCGCCAGCCGCCTTCGATCTTCACGTACGCCTTGCCGCGGAGCTCCCAGCGCGGGGGCTCGTAGGACTGGTTCGCGCGGACGCGCTCCCAGTGCCCGGGGATCCACTCGTACTGCCCACCGCGCCACTCGTAGTGACCACGGGCCCACACGAAGCCGTCGCGGCGCTCGTAGCGCTCCTCGCGGGGCGGCGGGGGCGCCTGCACGGGGACCTGCGTGGACGGCGTCATCGGCGTTGCGCTACCTCGATCCCACCGACCGTCGATCCACATCCAGCGCTGATCGCGATACTCCCAGCGACCATCGACGTAGCGCTCGTTGGCGCGCTCGCGCTCCCAGCGTCCGCTCACCCATTCGTAGTTACCGTTGCGCCACTCGTGGCGACCACTGATCCAGACGAAGCCCTGGCGCGGCGCCTGACGCTCCACGCGCGGCGGCGGGGGCGCTTGCGTCGGGTACTGCACGGTGATGCCACCGCCGGCGTCTGTGTCCCAGCCTCCGTCGACGCGGATCCACGCACCGTCGCGCTGCTCCCAGTTCGCGCGCCGCCAGCGCTTGCCGCGCCGCTCGCGCTCCCACTTGCCGTCGACCCAGACGTACTGCCCGTTCCGCCAGTCCCAGTGGCCCGCCATCCACGTCCAGCCGCGGCGCTGCTCGAAGCGCTCCTCGCGCGGCGCGGGAGGGGCCTGCGTCGGGCGGTCATCGATCCAGTCGCCATTGATCCGGACGTAGAAGCCGTCGCGGTTCTCCCACGTGTGCGGGCGCCAGCGGCGGCCGCGCTGCTCGCGTTCCCAGCGACCACTGGTCCACTGCCAGCGGCCACCATTCCAGTCCCAGTGACCCGAGACCCAGACGAAGCCACGACGCTGGCCGCCCTGGCGCTCGGCGCGGGGAGCCGGCGGTGCCTCGCGGGGCGGACCATCGGGTTGACGGACGCGGTCGCGAGGACCGCGGTGGTCACGGACCACCGGTTGAGCCGCCGCGGTCGAGACGGTGCCCACCAGGGTGGCCGTGGCGAGCCCGATGGGCAGCAGCCAGCGATTCAGTCGTACGCGCATGTTTCCTCCAAGAAAGCCGGACCAGGAGACGCAGCGTACCGCGGTTTATTCAGCGCCTGCGCACGCCGCGTCGCGAAGATCCTGCGTCGCTGCGGCATGTTACGAAGTGTGTTGGCAGTCTTGGTAGGACCGCAATCTACATCCACGCTGGGTATCGCCGTGCTGATCGCCGGCGCGCTCGCCGCGTGCGGCCGTGACGACGCGACGACCGCCCACGCGAGCTCGCCGCTCGAGCGCTCGATCGAGACGCAGCTCGGGACGCGGCTCGGGGTCGGCGTGCGGGTCCGCTGCACGGCGCTGCCGCCGCGCTGTCGAGCCACGCTGCCCGATGCCAGCACGCTGCCCCTGCGGCTCGCGCGGCGCGCCGGGCAGCTCGAGTGGGCCGTCGACGGCATGCTCGTCGAGGCGGACGTGATCGAGGCGTACCTTCGCGACGTGGTCGCGGAGCTCGGTGCGCCGCAGAGCGCTCGCTGTGGCACCCGCATCCGCAGCGTCGCCGCTGGCGATCGCATCGAGTGCGCGCTGGAGCGGGGCGGCAAGGCCTTCATCACGGTCCACGCGGATGCGACGACGCGCGTCGAGATCGATCTCGATCCGGTCGCCGGCGACGCGCGCGCCGAGCACGTGACGATGACGCGCGAGCAAGAGCTCGTGCAAATGTCGCTCGAGCTGGAGCACGCCGACACGCCCGCGGAGGAGTGATCGGATACAGTGCCGCCCGTGAGTCTCACGAGATCGCTTTGCCTGACCGTCGCGCTCGCCGCGTGCTCGCAGCCGCCGGGGTCGCGCCAGGGCGGCCCCCGGCCGACGCCGAAGCCGCAGCCCGGCGCCGTCACCCTGACGATCATCGGCACCAATGATCTGCACGGCGCGCTCGCCCGGCTGCCGCTGTTCGCGGGGTACATCGCCAACCTGAGGGCGGCCCGCGCGGCCGATGGCGGCGGGGTCGTGCTGGTCGACGCCGGCGACATGTTCCAGGGCACGCTCGAGTCGAACCTCTCGGAGGGCGCGCACGTCGTCCGCGCTTACAACGAGATCGGGTACACCGCGGCCGCGATCGGCAACCACGAGTTCGACTTCGGCCCGGTCGGCCCGGCGGCGACGCCGGCGTCGATCGAGGACGACGCCCGCGGCGCGCTGAAGGCGCGGGCGAGCGAGGCGAAGTTCCCGTTCGTGTCGGCGAACATCGTCGACGTCCAGAGCGGCGCGCCGATCAAGTGGCCGAACATGCCGGCCTCGACGCTGGTCGAGGTCGCGGGCGTGAAGGTCGGCGTGATCGGTGCGAGCACCGAGGCCACGCCGTTCACCACGATGCCGGCGAACTTCGCGGGCCTCAAGATCTCGCAGCCGGCGGGCGCGATCGCCGACGAGTCGAAGGTGCTGCGCGCCCAGGGAGCGCAGCTGATCGTCGTCACGGCCCACATCGGCAGCCGCTGCGACAAGCTCGACCGCCCGACGGACATCTCGAGCTGCGACGCCAACGAGGAGCTGTTCCGCATGATCTCCGACCTGCCCAAGGGCGCGGTCGACGTGATCGTCGCGGGCCACACCCACGCGGCGATCGCGCACCGGGTCGCCGACATCGCGGTGATCGAGTCGTACGCCTCGGGCCGCGCGTTCGGCCGCGTCGATCTACGGATCGCACCCGACGGTCACGTGACGTCGGTCAAGATCCACCAGCCGCGCGCGATGTGCGCGAACGATCCGGCGGCCGGCAACCTGGTGCCGCCGGCCGAGTGCCAGGCCGGCGAGTACGAGGGCAAGCCGGTCACGCCGGTGGCCGCGGTGCAGGCGATCGTCGACGAAGCGCTCACCACCGCGGGCGCGCGCCGCAGCGAACAGCTCGGCGTCACCCTGACCGCCGCGGTCACCAAGTCGTATGGCACCGAGAGCATCCAGGGCAACTGGTTCACCGATCTCATGCTGGTCGCGCAGCCCGGCTCGCACGTCGCGGTCACGAATGGCGGCGGCCTGCGCGCCGACATCCCGGGCGGCGAGCTCACGTACGGCGCGCTGTTCGAGGCGATGCCGTTCGACAACCGGTTCGCGGTCGTCGACGTCAAGGGCTCGCACCTCCGCAAGCTCGTGAGCTCGAACCTGCAGCGGGGCGGCGCGATCCTGTCGTGGGGCGGGCTCGCGGCGAAGGCGCGCTGCAAGGCGGGCAAGCTCGACCTCCAGATCACCGTCGCCGGCAAGCCGCTCGTGGAGACCGCGTCGTACAAGCTCGTGACCAGCGATTTTCTGGCCTCGGGGGGCGACGGCCTGATCGGGCGGCTCAAGCTGCCCGATGGGGCGGTCACGATGACCGACGTGATCATCCGCGACGCCATGGCGGACGCGTTGCGCAAGAAGAAGGGTGCGAAGATCGATCCCGCGCAGTACTTCTCGCCTGTGAAGAAGCGCATGGACTACGAAGGCGAGCGCCCGGTGGCGTGCACCGCCCCGACGACGAAGACCGCGCCCACCAATCGAGAGCCCGACGAATGACCTGGTCCCCCACCACGTGGCAGCAGCACCCCGCCAAGCAGCAGGCGGGCTACGGCGATCCCTCGGCCCTCGCCCGGGTCGTCCACGAGATCGGCGAGCTCCCGCCGCTCGTGACCTCGTGGGAGGTCGAGAAGCTCCGCTCGCAGCTCGCGCGCGCGGCCAGCGGCGACGCGTTCCTGCTCCAGGGCGGCGACTGCGCCGAGAGCTTCGATGACTGCCGCGCCGAGCCGATCGCCGCGAAGCTCAAGATCCTGCTGCAGATGAGCCTCGTGCTCGTCCACGGCACGCGCAAGAACGTCATCCGGGTCGGCCGGATCGCGGGCCAGTACGCGAAGCCGCGCTCGACCGACACCGAGACGCGCGGCGAGTCGACGCTGCCGGCGTACCGCGGTGATCTGATCAACCGGGACGCCTTCACCGCCGCCGATCGCGAGCCCGATCCCACGCTGATGCTTCGCGCCTACGAGCGCGCGGCGCTCACGCTCAACTTCATCCGCTCGCTGCTCGACGGTGGGTTCGCCGATCTGCACCACCCCGAGTACTGGGACGTCTCGTTCGCCAAGGGCACGCCGAATGCCGCGCAGTACGAGCGGATCGTCGAGGCGATCCGCGAGTCGCTGAACTTCGTCTCCGCGATCACGGGCGTCGAGAGCGAGGTGCTCCGGCGCGTCGAGATCTACACGAGCCACGAGGCGCTCTCGCTGCCGTACGAGCAGGCGCAGACCCGCCAGGTGCCGCGCCGCGCCGGCTGGTACAACCTGTCGACGCACTTCCCGTGGATCGGGATGCGCACGGCGCAGCTCGATGGCGCGCACGTCGAGTTCCACCGCGGCATCGAGAATCCGCTGGGCATCAAGATCGGCCCGGCGATGACGACCGACTGGCTGATCGGGCTGCTCGAGGCGCTCGACCCGCAGCGCATCCCCGGCAAGATCACGCTGATCCACCGGATGGGCGCGACCGGCGTCGCCGACAAGCTGCCGCCGCTGATCGAGGCCGTGCGCTCGGCCGGCCGGACCGTGCTGTGGGTCTGCGACCCGATGCACGGCAACACCGAGACCACGCCGTCGGGCATCAAGACGCGGCGCTTCGACAACATCGTGCACGAGCTCGAGCAGAGCTTCGAGCTCCACACCCGGATGGGCTCCCGGCTCGGCGGCGTCCACGTCGAGCTGACCGGCGAGGATGTCACCGAGTGCATCGGCGGCGCTCGCGGCCTCGCCGAGATCGACCTCGAGCGTGCCTACAAGAGCCGCGTCGACCCGCGCCTCAACTACGAGCAGGCGCTCGAGATGGCGATGCGGATCTCGCGCCACCTGCGCGGCTGAGCCGGGGAGATTGGCCAAGGCCGCCAAGGGACGCCAAGGATTCGTAGAGAAGATCGGAGGGTGCGCCCCCCGTCCTTCATCCCTTCCGTGGCGGGCTTGGCGCTCTTGGCGGGCAATCTCTGAGCGCGCCGCTAGAAGCTGCCGCTGTACGACAAGCCGAGCTCGTCGCGGCCGACCATCGGCGCGAGCACGGTCTGCTGGGCGCTCTCGCGGTACGCCTTTGGCGCGGTGACGTAGAGGTAGACCGCGGCGCCGACGGCGGCGGTGCCCGCGATGAACATCCCGGTGCCGTACCAGCGCAGGTGCTTCTGCGCGAGCTCGTACGGATCGCCGTCGCTGCCGTCGTACGGCGCCTGCTCGGCATCGTACTTGGAGCGGACGTTGAGCCCGTACGCGAGGGTCACGCCCCACACGATCACGCCGGTCCCACCGACGATGTACGCGAGGCGACGCCGGCCCCTGCCGGGATCGCGCATCGGCGGGATGACCTCGTCGATCATCACGACCTGCACGGTCCCGGCATCCTGGCCGGTGACCTGCACGGTCTGGCGGAACGGCTCCTTGCCGGTGGCGCGCGCCTGGACGACGGAGTCGGCGTCGACCTCCACGCGCGCGAGCTCCGACGGCAGCACGGGGCGTCCGTCGATCGAGACGTTGACGCCGGCCGGCGCCTGCGAGACGTCGATCCGCACGGTCGCGACCCGCTTGGAGAGGGCGCTGGTGTGCAGCTTCGCCGCGTTCTCGTACTCGACGAGCGGCTCGGGCTTCGCCTCGGCCGCGGCGGCCTGCGCCTTGCGGAACCAGTAGAGTGACGTCGCGTACTTCTCCAGCGTCTCGTAGCAGAGGCCGAGGTTCAGCATCACGCCGGGGGCGGTGGGATCGAGCGCGATCGCCGCCTCGAACTTGTCGCACGCCGCCCTCGCGTCCTTCTGGACGACGAGCAGATCGCGACCCTCCGCGAACAGCTTGTCGGCTTGCTGCTGCGGCGTCTCCGCCGCCGCCGAGCTGGAGAACAGCACGCAGCCGGCGATGATCGCGAGGCCGGGCAGACTGGTTCGACGCATCACTTCAGAACCTCCCGATGGCCGCGACGCCGGCGCTCTCGGGCGAGAGCTGCGGGACGACGCTCAGCGTGGGCTGCACGGCCGACTCCTTCGGCGAGCGCAGCCACAGGTAGAGACCCGCGCCGACGGCTGCGACGCCGACGATGCCGACCACGGTGCCGACGGTGCCGAGCGTGATCGCGCGCTCCGTCTCCGTCTGATTCTCCGGCGGGCACTGAGCCGCCGCGCCCTCGATCTCCATGCACTTGCCGGGGCCGAACTGGTCCTTGTACACGCCGCGCGCGTAGAGCCCGATGGCGACGCTGGTGACGACCGCGGCGAGCCCGGAGGCGGTCGTGATCTTGCCGATCGTGCGACGCGAGCTCTTCACCGTCACGCTCTCCGCGAGCTCGGGGACGTCGATGTCCTTGAGCTCGCGCTTGGCGATCAGGATCTTCGTCTGGTAGGGCAGGCGGCCCGGTGCGCTGACGACGATCACGCGCTCGCCCGGATCGACCGGCAGCCTCGAGATCTTGTTCATCGGGATGAAGCGGTCGTCGATCAGGACGCGGGTCTCGGCGATCGGCGGCGTCGTGAACTTGATCGTCAGGTACGGCAGCTCGGGCAGCAGGAGCGCGAGGTGCTCCTCGGACGCCTTCTGGTGATCGGCGAGCTGCTGCTCCTTCGCGCGGTCACGCGCCTCGGAGAACTTGGCGACCGCCGACGCGATCCGGCCGAGCTTCTCGTCGCAGAGTGCGACGTTCATCAGCGTGCCGATCGCCTGGGGATTGTAGGTCAGCGACTCTTCGAACTTCTGGCAGGACTGCTCGAGGTTCGACTCGCGCAGCGCCAGCCCTTCGGCGAACAGCTTGTCCGCCTTGCCGATATCGACTTCCGCGGCCGCGGGCCGTCCCATCAGCAGCACCGCGAGGATCAGCGCATTCCGAAGGGGCCCCACGAGCTGATCGTATCAGTTCGGGTCGCGCGGCGTGGGGCGCGGACTGCTGAATGGATCGGCCGGCTGCTTCGGCACGTCGATCGGCTTCGGCGGCTCGATGACCGGATGCTTCGGCGGCTTCGTGGTGGCGGCCTTCGGGTCCTTGACGACCTTGCCGGCGCCCCGCTTACCTACGTTGCGCTTGCCGGTGCCGGCGCTCTTGGAGGCGGTCTTCTCGGCGAGCGCGGCGGGGTCAGCCGCGGCCTGGTCGGCACCGGGCGGATCGGCCGCGGCCGGGTCAGCAGCAAGCGGGTCGGGCGTCGCCGAGCCGGTGCCCGAGCCCGCCGAGCTGACGGGGTCGGTGGGCAGCGCCGGCATGGGGGTGGTCGCTTGCTCATCGGCAGCCGGCGCGGTCGCGCGCTGGTCGTCACCGAACAAGCTGAACGCCGCGATCGCTGCGCCCCCGAGCACGACGAGGGCCAGCGCGATCACGATCGGCAGCTTGCTGCTGCGCTTGACCTGGTACTCGCTCGGGGCGACCGCGGGGGCCGACGGCTCGCGCGACGTGAGGGGGAACGGCACCGGCGTGAAGCGCGAGCCGCTCGGCTCCGAAC
>JALZOI010000695.1 GCA_030857245.1 Myxococcota bacterium | reverse complement strand
GCCGCGGGGCGCCGCCGTCGCTGGGCGCCTGATGGGGCGAGGCGACCGCGCCGTCGCTGCGGAACTGCGGGGACGTGAGCCGCGTGATGGGCACGCCGCCGTCGGCGGCCGGGAACGTCGGCCCGGTCCTCGAGGGGTCGATCGGATCGGGCGCGCCGGGGACCGGGTTGCCGGAGGGATCAGGATCGCCCATCGGACCGGGCGGTGTGGTCGGCGTGGGCTGCACCGGATCCGGGCGCGGCGCCAGCGGCGGCATCTCGCCCGGGTTCGTGGGTCCACTGCACGCGACCACGCCACCGAGCAGCCCGGCGACGACGAGGGGGAGTCCGAGCGAGCGAGGAGGGCGCATGACGTTCGGTAGCAGGTGCGATTCGCATGCCGCAACGCTGCGCGTGCGCGACCGTCACAGCCGTGCCCGCGCGCTCAGCTGCCGGCGGTCGCGAGGCGCTTGAGGAACGGCACCACCTGACGTGACGTCACGTCCTCCGCCACCGCCTCGACGCAGTCGCGCACGCCACCCTGGATGTCGCGCTCGCGGAGCCCGGTCGTCGCCTTCGCCGAGCCGCTCGCGGACGCCGCCTTGTTGGCCTCCCACCGCTCGCCGCCGTCCTTGCCCGTCCACGGCGCGATCCGCAGCACGATCGTGCACGCGATCGTCGTCGTCCCGCCGACCTTGCTGATCTCGAGCTTCTTCACCGTCGACGCGACGATGAAGGCGCGCGAGCGATTCGACGTCAGCTCCGCGGCGGTCGGCAAGCCGCCGGGCCACGACGTCGCGTAGCCGGTGCGCTCCACGCTCTGCTTGACGATCCGCGTGAGCCGCGCGCTCGCATCGCCCGACAGCTTGCGCGTCGGATCGGTCGTCGCATCGATGTTGACGAACACCGCCGGCGCATCGCTGCGCGGCTTCGGGCGGCGCAGCCCGGCCAGCACCTGCAACGCCTTCCTCGCGGTCTCGCGAACCTTGACGTCGCGATCGATGCCGGCGGCTCGCTCGAGGGCGCCGAGCCCGAGCTCCTTCGCATCCTCGGCGGTGCGCGCACCGATCATCTGCTCGAGCGCGAGGGCGGAGACCCGCCGGATCGTCGCGTCGGGATCGTTGCGCAGCGCGCCTGCGAGCGCGATCACGGCGCGCGCATCCTTCGACTTCGACAGCGAGAGCGCAGCGGCGAGGCGGACCTTGTAGCTCGCGCGGCTCCCGATCTGACGGACCCCGGTCTCCACGGTGTCGGCCGCGGCTGTGCCTGCGCACAGCACCCAGCTTGCGGCGAGCACCGCCAGCATGCGCATCGCGAACAGATTATCACGTGAGGCAGATCGCGGAACCAGAGCATCGCGGCGACATCACCTCCACAGGCGCACACGTCGTACGATGCGGCATGGCTCTCCTCGACAGCGTGCGGGTACTCGGTGCGATGGCGCGGGTCACCGCACCGACGATCGTCGACATGGCACGTGGCCAGCTCGCGCGCGCCAGCGTCGACGAACGGGCGCGCTGGTTCGGTCGCCGCGTGATCGAGCTGCTCGAGATCGAGCTCCACGTCACCGGCGCCGGGCGCGTGCCTCCGGAGCGCGCGTACGTCTACATGTCGAATCACCAGAGCCATCTCGACATCCCGATGCTCTATGCGAGCCTGCCCTCACCGACCATCCGCATGCTCGCCAAGAAGGAGCTGTTCAAGATCCCGGTGTGGGGGCGCGGGCTGCGCGCCGCCGAGTTCGTCGAGGTCGATCGCGCCAACCACGCGCGCGCGGTGGCGTCGATCGAGCATGCGGCCCAGCTCGTCCGCGATGGCGTGAGCATCTACCTCGCACCGGAGGGCACGCGCTCGCGTGACGGTTCGATCGGCCCCCTCAAGAAAGGCGGGTTCCACCTCGCGATCGGGACCGGTGCCGCGATCGTGCCGGTCGCGATCGAGGGCACCATCGACATCCTCCCGCGCGGCAGGCGGTCCATGCGCAAGGGGCAGACCGTCGATGTCACGATCGGCGCGCCGATCGAGGTCGCGGGCCGTGACCTCGAGGGCCTGATGGCGGAAGTACGGGATTTCCTGGTGAAGAACGTCCAGAAGGCGACAGGCACGCGGTCCTAGATCAGGTATCCTCGTTCGCTGTGACCTGGGTTGTCCCGCTGGCACTCGGGGGCCTCGCCATCCTCCTGATGGTGGTCTTCACGATCTTGTCCGCTCGCAAGCGCCACGCTGGCGTGCTGGCCCCGGCGACCGTCGTGGGCCCGGCCATCCTCGTCCACGACATCAACGACGATCGGTGCACCGGCTGCGATGCCTGCGTCGCGGTGTGCCCGACCAACGTGCTCGATCTGGTCGCGAACAAGAGCCGCGTGCTGCGGTTCGAGGACTGCATCCAGTGCGAGGCGTGCATGTTCGCGTGCCCGACCGAGGCCCTCGTGATGTTCCCGGAAGGCAGCACGCCGCCGCCGCTCCAGGTCCCCGAGATCGACGACAACTTCCAGACCGTCGTCCCCGGCCAGTACCTGATCGGTGAGGTCGCGGGCAAGCCGCTCGTCAAGAGCGCCGCGAACCTCGGCCGCGCCGTCGTCGAGCACATGCTGCAGGGCGGGCTGCGCGGTGGCGCGCTCGGCCGCAGCGAGACGATCGTCGATGTCGCGATCGTCGGCTCGGGCCCGGGTGGGCTGTCGGCCGCGCTGACCTGCGTGCAGAAGGGCCTGTCGTACGTGCTGCTCGACAAGGAGCAGATCCTCGCGTCGACGATCGCCCGCTATCCCAAGGGCAAGCTCGTGATGGCCGAGCCCTACGACACCGAGAACCTGTCGTTCTTGCCGGTGTTCGACTCCGCGAAGGAGCAGCTGCTCCCGATCTGGGAGGAGCTCGTCCAGCGCATCGGCATCAAGGTGAACCAGGGCGAGTCGGTCGAGACCGTCACGCGCTCCGCCGACGGCGCGTTCGAGCTCCGCAGCACCGTCAACACGTACCGCGCGCAGCGCGTCGTACTGTCGATCGGCACGCGCGGCAAGCCCCGCACGCTGCAGGTCCCCGGCGAGAACCTGCCGAAGATCTTCAGCCTGCTCGAGGATCCCGACGAGTGGCGTGGCCGCTCGGTGATGGTCATCGGCGGCGGTGACTCGGCGTGCGAGGCCGCGCTCGCGCTCGCCGATGCCGGCGCGAAGGTGATGATCTCGTACCGCGGCAAGGGCTTCAATCGCGCGGCGCCGAAGAACAAGCAGGCGATCGAGGCGTACGCGAGCGAGGGCCGCATCAAGGCGAAGCTCGGCTCGCAGGTCCTCGCGTTCGACGCTGACTCGGTCGCGCTCGCGCTCGGCGACGGCACCCAGAAGCGCTATCCCAACGACGCCGCCTTCGTGCTGATCGGCGCGGATCCCCCGGTCGCGTGGCTCGAGAAGATGGGCGTGCGGTTCATCGAGCGGCCGCACCAGTACCAGATGGGCAAGACCGACGACATCGTGCGGCGGTTCGTGCCGCGCGCGAACGAGTGCCCCGAGGACGCCGCGCGAGCGGCCGCCCAGGTGCTCGGCGGCAGCGTCGGGATCGCGCCCGTCGTCGCGGCGAACGTCGCGCTGCCGATGCCGATGGGCGAGGCGGTCTCCGGCCCGCGCAAGTGGCTGCGCTCGGCGACCAGCATCTTCTCGAACCGACCGGCCACCAACGTCGGTGGCGACGGCCCGCCGCCGCCGGCATCGCTGAAGACCGACGGCCGCGGCCAGCAGGTCAAGCAGGGCAAGAAGTTCGACGCGCCCGTGCCGCTCTCCGAGTTCGCGAAGCGCGGCAAGACGCAGGGCCCGCAGGCGCAGCCCGGGACCGGCGTCCACCACGCTCACACGGGCCACGGCCGTCGCGATCAGCTCTCCGCCGGCGAGCGCACGCGCATCCTGCGCATGCTCCGCGACGAGGGCGGTCGGCTCGCCGACGAGGATTCGCAGGTCTATATCGGTGCCGCGCCCGGCAACAAGGACTACGACTTCGACTTCGACGATCCGGCGTCGCCGCCGCAGGGCCCGTCCGCCGGTCCCGTCGCGCCGCCGCCGCCACCGCTGTCGAGCCAGCCG
>JALZOI010000694.1 GCA_030857245.1 Myxococcota bacterium | reverse complement strand
CGCCCGGCCTCGATGCGCAGCGCCGCGGAGCCCTCGCTGTCGTCGAGCGTGGCGACCTCGCGCTCGTAGACGAGCAGCGCCGCGGCGGACGCCTCGTCGAGCGCTGACGTCGGCAGCGGCTCGACCTGCTCGGGCCACGCCCGCCCGACCACGTCCAGATCGAGCACGGGCTCGAGCTGCGGCTCGCCATCGAGCGTCAGCTCGTCGACCTGCCGCATCACGGGCAGCGACGCCGTGGCGCGGGCGACGGGCCGGCGCACATCGGGCATCACGCCCAGCGGCGGCACCGAGGTCGGCGTCTTGATCCGCGGGTACAGATCGGTGAGCGCGGGCGGCCGCGCCGAGGCCTGTGGGTCGTCGCCGTCGGCGAGGGTCGGCAGGTCGCGATCGGACGCGCCGCTGTCACGCACCTGCGCGACGGCCGTCAGCGGCGAGTCGCCGAGGGTCTGCGACGCGTCCGCCTCGGCCTCCGATTCGACGAGCGACTCGTCGACCTGCTCGTCGAGGTGCTCGTCACCTGCGCCGTCGAGTGGCACGTCGTACTGGTCGCCCTGCTCGTCGCCCGCCGCGGCATCAGCGTGGCCGCGGGTGTCGTACGCTCCGGCGCTGCCCTCGTCATCGGCGGGGTCGTGCGGGGCATCGTCGAAGTCGCGGAACGAATCGCGGCCGGCGTCGAACGAGTCCGGATCGTCGAGCCCGCCGAGGGCATCGTCGAGCGCCGCGCTCGGTGCGGCATCGGCATCGAGATCGAACGTCGCGGGGCGGTACCCCCTGGACGCTGGCGCCGCGGCCGGTGCCGCGAGCGGCAGCGCGAGATCGTCGCTCGGGTCGAGGTCGGAGAAGTCAGCCTCGCCGCCGGTCGAGCGTGGCGTCCGGATGGGCGCCGACAGCTCCTCGTCGATCTCCATCTCGATGACCGGGGCGCTGCCGATCCGGTCGAGGCGCATCGGCGGCGACTTCGTCGTGATCTCGCGTCGAAACACGTGCGCGGTGCGACGCTGACCGACGGGCTCCGCGATGGCCTCGGGCTGCGCCGACGCGTCGTCCGCGCCGATCTCGATGTCCGCGTAGTCGTCCTCCTCCAGAGGCGGCGGCGCCGTCTTGCCCTGGGAGCGCGCCGAGCTGCGCGCGATCGCGTCGTAGTCGGCGATGACCGTGTTCTCACTGCCGAACAACTCGCCGAGGTTCGTGCCTTGCGGCGGCGTGATCTCCTCGGGGACGCGCGGCACCGGCGTGGCCGCCGTCACGCGGCGCACGATCGCGGGGAACCGGCGGACCTCGGGCATCGGCGGCGGCGCGAGGGCGTCGTCATCGAAGCTGTCGAGCGCCGGCGGGGCGCGGTTCGGGCGCGACGCCGACGTGTAGACCTCGTCGTCGTCGACCGGCGGCCCGGTCGGCGCGGGCCGGCGCACGCGAGTGGGCTCGACCTCATCGAGCGGCAGTGCCGTCGAGCTGCGGCCGAGCAGATCACCGAGCGCCGCGGGCGGCTCCGCCGCACCGATCGCGGAGAAGTCGGTCTCTCCCGGATCGGCGTAGGTCGGGTGCGTGCGGCCACCCACCGTCGGCGGGTCGAGCGGCGCGTCGAGCGTGAGCTGCGCCTCGAGCTCGTCGTCGAGCTGCGGCAGCTGGTCGAAGCTCGTGCCGGGGTCGCCAGGCGCCGCCATCGTCAGCGCGGTCGGATCCGGGCTCTCCGGGACCGGCCACTCCATCACCGGCTCGTGCTTGATCTCGCCGGCGTCCATGCCGCCGTGGAGGGCGTCGAAGGTCTGGTCCCACGCGTCGAGCTCCGAGAACAGGTCGTCGGCTCCGAGGAACGGCTTCTGGCCCTTCCCTCCACCGGGGGGCGGCTTGGGCGTGCTCATCGCGTCCCCTTGAGTGCGACGCCGAGGCGTTCGCGCAAGCGCATGTGCTCCTCGGCCACCGTCCAGGCGGTGAGCTCGAGAGCATGTGGACTGTCGGTGAGATCCTTGCCTCCCTTGCCGACGTCGAGCTGGGCGAGCGTCACCGCGAGATCACCCGACCACAGCAGGCCGGCGCGGTTGCCGACGGCGATGGCGCTGCGGCGGAACCCGGCGACGTCGACGAGCTCGCCGCCGCGCTGCTGCACGAGCTGCTGCACGGCGCCACGCGCCTTGCGCGACATCTCCTTGCGCAGGACCTTGGCACGCTCGGCGATGCTAGCGTCCTCGCCGTCGACCTCCGCAGCGATGCCCGGTGGTACCGCGACTTCGGCGGCGCGCAGCGCGGCGGCGAACGTCCAGCCGAGCTCGACCTCGCGCAGCTCGGGCAACGTCGACAGCCCCTCGGCGAGGGTGGCGACGACGCGCCCGAGCAGCCAGCGCTGCTGTGATGTGCTGGCAGCGGCGATGTCCGCGCCGACGCAGAGCACCGGCGTCTCGCCGGCGAGCGCGCGCGCGATGCCGCTGCGCGACGAGCTGACGTAGATCTCGACGTCGGCCACGCCGAACGCGGCGAGCGCGTTGACGAGCGGCTCGTAGCGGTCGCCGAGCTTCTTGATCGCCAGCCGGTCCCCTCGCACGAACCCGAGCTTGCCCGCGTCGACGCCGGTCGCCACCTGCACGGCCGGGGCGATCGCGCGCCACAGCTCGACGAGCGCCCCCGCGGACTCGCCGCGGATCACCTTGCGTGCGGCATCGTCGAGCTTGACCCGGCCGGGGCCGCTCAGCAGGGCACGCCCCTGCTCGAGGACCTGGCGCTGATCCACCGACGGCATGCCGATCGCCTCGAGCGCGACGAGCGCGAGCCAGCGCGCATCGACGTCGCTCTGCCAGCCGGTGACCTGCGCGAGCCGGTCGTAGAGCATCGCACTGCGCGGGTTCTGGACGATCGACGCGCGGAAGCTCGACGCGGTTCCCGACAGCAGCTGGGCGCGCGCCGGCGGCTCGAGCAGCTCGGAGAGCTCGCGCACGACGTCGAGGTTGAGTGGATCGAACGACCGCGCGCGCTCGAGCGCGTGGCGCGCACCCACGCGATCGTCGAGGCGATCGCGCAGCATGAGGCCGAGCCGGAGCTCCTCGCGCGCCTTCTCCTGTGGGGTCGGCCGCAGCCGCGCGAGCGACCGCAGCTCGCGCGCGGCGCGGTCCCAGTCACCGGCACGCAGGCAGAACCCGAGCAGCTGCTCGCGATGCTGCGCCTCGAAGCCCGAGCCGGCGGAGGTCTCGACGACGCGCTCGAGGTTCTCGATCGCGCCGACGAGGTCGTTGACGTTCTCGGCGAGGACCTGGGCGAGCCGGAGCTCGATGTCCTGGCGGCGCTGTGGCCGGGTCTCGGCGGCGGCGCACCGACGCCAGAACGCGACGGCGTGCTCCACCTCGCCGGCACTGAACGCGAGGTCGGCGCGGAACCGCAGCGCCTCGACGTGACTCGCGGCGCGATCGAGCAGCGCGTCGAGATCGGTCATGGCCGCGCTCTGATCGCCGAGGCCGTGCAGCACGGTCGCGCGCTCGAGGAGCAGCGGCACCATCTGCTGGTCGCGCACGATGTCCTGGTGCTCGGCCTCGAGCCAGGTCAGGCGGGCGGTCAGCGCCGCGACGAGGCCGCGGATGTCGGCCCGCTCGCGCAGCAGCTCGAGCAGCCGCTCGAGCTCGTCGGCGCCCGGCTCGACCTGGAGGATGCGCTGGTAGATTGGGAGCGCGCGCTCGGCGGCGCGGGGCAGGCCGGCATCGTCGAGGACGCTCGCGGCCTCGCGCAGCAGCGCGAGCTTCGCGGCCGGATCGCCGAGCACGCGCGCGAGCTCGTAGCTCGCCTCCGCCCACGCGACATCGTCGTGGGCGCGCTTCGCCATCCGGCGCATCGCCTCGAGCGCTCGGACATCGCCGGGGTGCGCCGTGAGCACGGCGACCACCACGGCGGCCGCCTCGCGCAGCCGGCCCGCGAGCTCGAGGGCCTCGGCCCGATCGAGCTCCCACGACGCGCGGGCGACGGGGTCGTCGGCGAGCGCGCCTCGCATCTCGAGGATCTCGGCACGCGCGAGCAACGGATCGATCACCTCGTCGCCGGCGCCAGCGTCGACGATCGGCAGCGCGACGGTCTCGGCGACGACG
>JALZOI010000693.1 GCA_030857245.1 Myxococcota bacterium | reverse complement strand
CTTCCGTCGGTCGTGTCTTCCTGGCAGTCTTCTTCATGGCGGTCTCTCCGGTTTTGAGCCCCGAGAATCCTCTCGGGGTCGGTTTGACCGCCACCTCAAATTTCAACAGGGATCGGGACTACGCCCGGCTCGAGGGTGCTCTGGCTCTCGCTCTCGTGCTCGCGCCGTTATCTCGTCGCTGGCTCAGTCATCATCGACGGTGATGATCGGCAGGTCCGCCGGCAGCACGGGCTTCGTGTGCAGCGCGATCGAGTTGGCGCGGATGAGCTTGTCGGTGAGGAGCACGCCGCCCTTCGCCTGGGAGCTGGCCTGGAAGGTCATCGTGGCGAGCTCGGAGGCGAGGAACTTCTCGGCACGCTTGTCGTCGCGGACGACCCAGAGCTCGGCGACGTGCTTGGTATCGACGCCCTGCGCGGCGAGCAGCGCCGGTAGGCTCCACTGGAGCTCACCGTCGGGAGCCGTCGTCGCCTGCTTCGGGTCGAGCTCCTGGCGCTTGATGATCGCGGCGAGCCGGTGATCGAGGTAGATGCGGACGCCGCCTCGGACCGGCTCGCCGTAGTACGGCACGCCTTCCTGCGGCGCACCGTCGAGGGTGAACCCGTCATCGCCGAGCGTCGGCGGCGTCTTCTCCACGTAGATCATCACCGCGGAGATCTTGTCCGGCGGCCGGCCACTGCCGAAGCCCTGCGGCACCTTCGGGATCGCCTTGCCGCCGACGTTGCTGCCGAACCGGAACAGCAGCTCGCGGGCGAGCGGCGTCTGCAGATCCTGGCCCGTGGCCACGACGGAGTTCGAGAACCGCGGACCGTAGATGTGCATCTCCTTCACCTGCTTCACGTCGACGCCGATCGCCGCGAGGTAGTCGGTGAACCGGTAGAACCGCTGCTGCGCCCAGCGCCAGCCGAGATCGCTGGTGCCCGGGCGCTTGTTCGCCGAGACCTTGTCCTTCATCCACGTCGGCTTCAACGTGATCGGCAGCTCGCCCCAGGTCAAAAACCCGATCGGCTGGCCGTCGAGGTAGACCCCGGTGTCCTTCCAGCGCGCCGCGCCGGCCTTGAACTCGGCGGGGACCCACTCGTTGTCCTTCTGGTCGCCCTTCTGGAGGTCCTTCACCTTCGTGGGATCGGTCGGCGCGGGCAGCGGCGGCGTCGTCATCGTCGTCGGCATGGCGGTGCCGGGGACCACCGCCGCGGACCGCACCTTCACGTTGTTCTCCTGCTTGCTGGCTGCGTCGCGACACGCGACGAGACCAACGAGAGCGCACACGGTGAGGAGGCGAGTCATGGGCTCCATTCTTTGCGGGGGGTGGATGCGGGTGCAACCACTGCGGTCACTGTTCCATGCCCGCGCGTCAGAACCTGTGAGAGCGAGTGAAAGGAGGAGAGGTCTTGACTCACCATGGCGGGAACCCAAGACCCTCCCTGGCCCCATGCGTCTCCACGGATTCCAGGCGCTTCGCTGCTGGCACCGGTGTTGCGTTAGCCATGACACATGGCGCAGAAAGCTGGGACTTGCCTCCTCGTGTTGCTCGCGGTCGGGTGCACGGTCGAAGACGACGTCACCGAGGTCAACGACAACCCGCTCGGCATCGCGTGCACCGACTCGTTCGAGGTGAAGGGCACCTTCAGCGCTGGTACGCCGGCGAAGCCCGCCGACGTTGGCGGCTGCTGGCCGGTCGGCACCTGGTCGTTCTCCGCCACGCTTCACCCCAGCGATGAAGGCGTCCGCGACATCACCGGCGATCAGCTCCCCGATCGGTGCGGCACGTTCGGCGGCACCCAGCCCGCCACCACCGAGTCCAACTACGCGTTCGTCGTGTCGCGCAGCGATGCCGGCGATGGCTGGGTCGACTCGTACGCGATGAACGGCACCACGTTCGGCGCCGACTGCTCCGCGTCGGGCGCGTGCATCTTCCGCCTCAAGGTCAGCGAGGGTGGCGGTGGCGACTGCGAAGGCGGGCTCGAGCTCTACAGCGCCGATCGCACGGAGCACTGGAACTTCAAGCCGAACCAGTCGACGTCGAGCACCGCGCTCACCGGGTTCGGCGAGTACACGAAGTTCACGGTCGCGCAGAACCCCTGAGCTCGGCGCCCGCCATGAAGAAGCTCCTCGCCGTCGGCGGCCTCGCCCTGATCGCGCTGCTGCTCGTGATGTGGCAGCAGCTCGGCCCGTCGAGCGCGACGCCCTCGTCCGCCGCCAGCGCAGCGCCCGTGGCGACGGTGCCGGTCGTCGCGACCGCGACACCGGTCGAGGTGGCGGCTCCGGCACCGGCGGCGCCGGCCGAGCCGACGAAGCCCGAGAAGCTCGATCCGCAGAGCGACGAGTTCTTCTACAAGCATGACGAGGTCGTCGTCCCGAACCTCATGCGCTCCGCGGTGAAGTGCTGGGAGAACGTCGACAACAAGGCCGCGTACAACCGGAACCAGAGCCTCGTGCTCAAGTTCAAGCAGAAGATCGTGAACGGCACGGTCACGATCCACGACGTCCAGGTCGAGGGTTCGTCGATCAAGGACGCCACGCTCGAGGCGTGCTTCATCCAGCAGATCCGCAACACGACGTGGCACGACGACGCGCTGCCGGACTGGGAGCAAGACGACGAGATCAAGCTCGGCCCGCGGACGCTGAAGAAGTACACGCGCGCGAACATCGAGTACGTCGGTCCCGAGGCTCCGAAGACCCCGACGTACATCCGCGAGTGATCGAGCGCGGGCTGAGCGCCGGACCGGCTGCGAGCTAGCTCAGCGCGCGCCAGACATCAGGGCACGAAAGAGCTCGACGGCCCACCGCAGGTCGTCGAGCTCGACGTACTCGTCGGCGGCATGCGCCTGCGCGATGTCGCCCGGGCCGATCACGACGGCGTGCTTGCCATGCGCGGCCCACAGCGCGGCCTCGGTCCAGAAGTCGAGCGGGCCGACCCGCTGCGCGAAGGGCGCCACCAGCGCGCCGAGCGTCGACTCCGCGGGATCGGAGGCGAACGGATGGTGCTCGATCGTGGTCGCCAGCGCGATCGCCGGATCCACCGCACGGGCGAGCTCCGCGACCTCGCGCTCCCAGCCGGCCCGATCGAACCCGGGGTAGGGCCGCAGCGACCACTCGAGCTCGGCGCGCGCGGAGATCACGTTGAAGGCGACGCCCCCCGCGAGCGACGCGAGGTTCAGGCAGGTGCCGGTCATCCCGGCGGGGCCGTCGTGCAGCCGACGCCGCGCTGCCTCGTCGAGCGCGACCGCGAGCCGTGCGAGCTGGGCGATCGGCTTGGGCAGATGATCGGCCTTCGACGAGTGCCCGCCGGGCCCGGTGAGCACCGCGCGCTGCGCGAGCACCCCGCGGTGCGCGACGCCGGCGGCGCGCTTCGTCGGCTCGCAGACCACGACCTCGCGGATCTCGGCGGCGAGCGGCGACGCGAGAAACGCCTCCATGACGCCGCTGCCCGCTTCCTCGTCCCCCGAGAACAGCACGCCGAAGTCGCGCGGGCTCGCGCCCTCGAGCGCGACCAGCGTCGCGGCGATCGCGCCCTTGGTGTCAGCCGAGCCGAGCCCGTAGAGCCGCCCGCCCGCGACGTGCGGCTGCCACGGATCGCGTGACCACCCGGCGTTCGCCGGCACGGTGTCGATGTGGGCGTTGATGATCCGGCGCGGCGTGCCCCACCGCGCGAACACGTAGGCGCCGGTGCGGCCGTCGGTGCAGGTGCCGGTGCCGATCACGACCTCGTCGGCGCCGCGCGCGCGCAGCAGCGGGGCGAGGTGATCGCAGATCGGGCGCTCGTCACCCGCGATGCCGTCGGCGCCGGCCTGCTGGGTCTTGAACGCGACGAGCGTGGCGAGGTGCTCGGCGACGCGATCGGCGAGCGCGCCGGCGGTGGTGTTGATCGTCATGGCGAGGCGTGCTGGGGAGGGGACGACGCGCTCGTGCGCGCTCGCGCGGCGAGCAGCTCCTGCCAGGCCTCGTGCTGCCCGATCCGCGCGAGCGCGCGCAGGAGCAGCGTCTTGCCGGGCTCGGTGCGATGCCACGTCGACGCCCCGGACGGGTGCGGCAGCGGGATGGCCTCGACCGTGACGCCGCCGAAC
>JALZOI010000692.1 GCA_030857245.1 Myxococcota bacterium | reverse complement strand
CAGAGCTCGGCCCGATCCGGTCCACGCTGCCGCCCGGCACGACGGTGACGGAGACGCCAGCGCCCGCGGGCGCGAGCCCGTCGCCCCCCGACCTGCTCGTCAGCGTGCGCGGTGCCGATGGCTCGAACGTGGGCATCGCCGCGGAGCAGATCGAGCGCGAGCTCCGGACGTCGCACGCGGGCGTCGCGATCGAGCGCACGCCGGCTCCGACGCCGCAGCTCACCGTCATCGTCGATCGCGACCGGGCAGCGGTGCTCGCCGTCGACGTTGCTGCGGTCCACGCCACGCTCGCCGTGGTCCAGGGCGGGCTCCCGGTCGGTACGGTGACGGCCGGCGCGCACCGCCGTGACATCGTCGTCCGCCTCGCGGGCGAAGGCGGCTCGCACCCCGAGGCGCTCGGCCAACTACAGATCCGCAGCCGGCACGGCGAGCTCGTGCCCATCGCGACCGTCGCGACGATCCGGAGCGAGCTCGCGATCGAGATCCGTCGCCTCGACGGGCTCCGGGAGATCACGCTCGGCATCGGGACGGCGGGACAGTCAGTTGCCAGCGTGCGCGGCCGGCTCGTCGAGCTGATGGGCCGGCTCCCGATCGGCACCCAGGCGATCATCACGCCGTGATGCCAGCGGGTTCGCGCCCGCTCAGCGGATCGCGGCGAGTGACTCTTTCAGCTGCTTGCGACCGCGGTGGCCGCGGATCTTGACGTTGGCGACGCTGATCCCGAGCTGCGCAGCGGTCTCCGACTCGGTCGACTCGGCGCGTGCCACGACGACGTCGCGGAACTTCGGGTCGAGGCGAGCGACCGCGCGCTGCACGATGGCGGCCTCTTCGGCCTTCGCGAGGCAGTCCTCGGGTGAGCGTGCAGGGTCCGGCACCTGCACGCCGAGCGCCTCGTCGTTCGCTGCGAGGTACTCGCGCGAGCGCCGGCGACGGCGCAGGTGACCGAGCGCGGTGGTCGACGCGATCCGGTAGAGCCACGTGCGGTAGCGGGCGTCGCCGCGGAACGAGTCCCGGTGGCGGTACGCGAGCAGCAGGGCTTCCTGGGTGACGTCGTCGGCGTCCTCGCCGTTCCCCACGATGCGACGGGCGACGGCGTAGACAAACCCGCGGTCGCTGGGGCCGAAGCTGGCGGCCTCGCGCGAGGCGGAAGGGGGGGGCGGAAGCGAGTGAATGGCTGATGCGGTCATGGGCGGTCCTGGGTCGAGTTGGATGTTTTTACGTCCAATTCGTTCATAACGTCCATGGTGACCGCTTATCCGTCCAAGTCAATCATGGGATCGCGCAGTACGGCATAACCATCTGAAATAACATGATATAAAAAGAACGATTCCGGGTTGCGCGAAACGTTCAGGGACCCCGTTGTGTAACCTGGCTAACCCCTGAGGCATCATGGCGGGGTATGCGACTTCTCTCGCCGCGTGAGCTCGCCGATGCCCTCGGTGTCAGCGAATCGTCACTCAAGCGATGGGTCGACGCCGGCAAGATCACCGCGACCCGGACCGATGGCGGCCACCGCCGGATCGCGCTCGCCGAGGCGGTGCGCTTCATCCGCGAGACCGGTGCGCCGCTCGCGCACCCCGAGATCCTCGACATGCCGGAGGTCGCGATCGCGCACGGCCGCGCGCGCCACGGCGATAACCTGCTGCACTACCTCGAGGAGGGCGATGCGGTCGGCGCCCGGGGCTGGCTGCTCGCGCGCTACCTCGCGGGCGCGTCCGTTGCCGAGCTCTGCGATGGTCCGGTGCGCGAGTCGATGCACGCCCTCGGCGAGCTCTGGCGCCACGACGCGGGCGGCGTGTTCGTCGAGCACCGCGGCACCGACGTGTGCCTGCAGGCACTCGCGCACCTGCGCGCGACCTTCGACCCACCGGCGGGTGCGCCGCTCGCCCTCGGCGCGACGCCGGAGGACGATCCGTACCTGCTCGCATCGTTCATGGCGGCGCTCGTCGTCGGCGCCGCCGGCATGCGCGCCGTCAATCTCGGTCCTGACACGCCGGTCAGCGCACTCCAGCAGGCCGTGCTCCATCATCAGCCGCGCCTCGTCTGGATCAGTGCGAGTGCCCCGCTACCCGCGCCTCGCGCCCGCTCGATCGCGCAGTGGATCGCGACGCTACCGCCGACCACGACCGCCGTCGTCGGAGGTCGCGAGAGCGCGGCGATCGTCGCCGCTCATCCCGGCGTCCGCCGCTTCGACTCGATGGCCGAGCTCGCCGAGCTCGCGAGCCAGATCGCTCGCGACGGGTCCGCGGTCGCCGCGAACCGCTGACCGGGTCTGCGGAGGGTGCGGGTGGCGCGCGGACTAGTGGGTCGTGCGCGGCGTCACCGGCCGCTTGCACGAGCCGTCGGGCGCGCAGCGACCGGTGAGCCGCAGGCGGTTCGCCGCGAACAGTCGGTAGCCGACCGCGAGGACGTGCCGCACGATCGGCAGCCGCGTGAACGCGACGACGCGCCGCCAGCCGATCGCGGTGTAGAGCTGCCGGAAGACCTCGACGCCCTCGATCCAGCGGCCATCGGGCAGCCGGCCCTGGATGCGCGCCATCAGCTCCGCGTGCGTGCGACCGAGCTCCGAGGGATCGAACGCCGGTGCCGCGATGTCCGTGAACTCGATGCGAGCGTCGCGATCCTTGCGCCGCAACATGCGGATCTCGCGCATGCAGAGCGGACAGTCGCCGTCGAAGAACACCTCGACCGTCTTGCCGAGAGCGAGCGGGGAGGGCTGCATGATCACTGCGGGGGCAGTAGCACGGTGTCGATCACGTGGATCACACCATTCGACGCGGCGACGTCAGCCTTGACGACGGTGGCGTTGTTGACCTTGACGCCCGACGACGCATCGATCTTGAGCGTCCCTCCCTGGACGGTGGTGGCCTCGGTCATCCCGGCGACCGCGCCCGAGGTCACGTTGCCCGAGACCACGTGGTAGGTGAGCACCGCGGCGAGCTTCGCCTTGTCGGCGAGCAGCGCGTCGAGCGCGCCGGCGGGGAGCTTCGCGAAGGCCTCGTCGGTCGGCGCGAACACGGTGAACGGGCCCGGGCCCTTGAGGGTGTCGACCAGCCCGGCGGCCTGGACGGCGGTGACGAGGGTCTTGAACGAGCCCGCGGCGACCGCGGTGTCGACGATATCTGCGCTCGCGGCCGGCGGGGCCTGCGTGGTGGACGGCGGGGTGGTCGGCTTGTCAGAGCTGCCGCAGGCGGCGATCAGGAGGACAGCGAGGAACGTCATGCGCTTCATGGGGTTTCCTTTCAGGAACGCAGCTTCGAGACCCATCGGCGCACGCTGGTTACGCGGGTTCGCGCACCCGCGCGACGCCTGATCGGGCAGGTTTCGACGAGCCAGCCGTCGCGTGCGCGGTAGCCTCGAGCATGTGTCCTCACCCGGGACTGGTCGCGATCGTCGCGGTGCTCTCGGCGTGCGGGAGCCCCGCGCCTGCGCAGCCGCTCGCCCCGATCACGTGGGAGCGGCCGATCCCGATCGCGACGGGCGGTGGTGAGCGCGGCCCCTGGCAGCAGAACGAGTCGCGCTACGATCACGTCGACGACCCGAGCGTGGTCTTCGCTGCGAGCGGCGCGACGGTGGTGGCCTGGGTGGACCACCGCCACAAGGACGTGCTCGTGCAGCGCTACGGGCGCGAGGGCAGGCCGCTCGGCCCGCGCGCGGTCAACGTGTCGCGCACCCCCGACGTGTTCTCGTGGCTGCCGCGCCTCGTCGTCTCGCCGGTGCACGCGAGCGACCTCTACGTGATCTGGCAGGAGATCATCTTCTCGGGCGGCTCGCACGGCGGCGACATCCTGGTCGCGCGCTCGCTCGATGGCGGCGCGACCTTCGAGTCGCCGCGCAACCTCTCGCGCTCGATCGGCGGTGATGGCAAGGGGCGGATCGATCGCGACACGTGGCACAACGGCAGCCTCGATCTCACGATCGGACCCGACGGCACGCTGTACGCCGCGTGGACCGAGTACGACGGCCCGCTGTGGTTCACGCGCTCGCAGGACCGCGGCGCGACCTTCGAGCCACCGCGCCAGGTGACCGGCGACGCGCGCCGACCCGCCCGCGCGCCGGCGCTGGTG
>JALZOI010000691.1 GCA_030857245.1 Myxococcota bacterium | reverse complement strand
GAGCGCGCCCGCGGCCCCCCCGCCGCCGCCGGCGATCGCGCGTGGCGTGTTGCGGATCGAGGGGCAGTCGACGATGTGCCGAGACATCATCACCGTGCACCCCGATGGTGGTGCGGCCGTGCTGTGCTCGTTCGGTCGCGAGGACGGCTGCGGGATCCGGCAGCTCGGCCCTGATGGGGAGGAGCGCGGACGCAGCGAGCTCGCGCCCGGGACCTGCGCGCAATGGGTGCCGCATGCCCGTGGCGGCGGCTACCTGATCACGCACGCGGACGGCTACCGCGCGCTGGTGGTCACGGCACTCGATGCAGCCGGCAAGCGCGGCGCTACGACGAGGCTCACGTCGACGAGCGGCGTGTACGCGTCGGACGCGCACGTCGCGGCGGATGGAGGGCTGTTCGCGGCGCTGCAGTTCCATGGCGACCTCGCGTACCGCGGCAAGCGCCTCGGCAAGTCGAGCTACGGCGTGCCCGCGATCGTGCGGTTCCCGGCGGGGCTCGATCGGCTCGCGTGGTCGCGGCTGTTCGACAAGCGGCGCACGCAGATCGCGGCGCTGCTGCCGGCGGCGCAGGGCGATGGCATCGACGCGGTGCTCGATACCCGCGGTCCGCTCGTTCCCGGCGCCCCCATGCACCCCAAGGAGAACCCGGAGGACGGCAGCATCTACGGCGGCGACACGTACGGCTGGCGCGCCGAGCGAGTGGCGTTCGATCGCCGCGGCAAGCCCGGTGGTCGGCAGGAGCTGAACGTCGGCCCCCATCGGAGCGTCATGGCGGCCGCGATGGTCGACGGCTCGCTCGCGACGCTCGGCAGCGATCCGGCGTCGTGGAAGCGGAGCATCCTCACGCTGCTGCGGGGCGCGGGTGGAGGCGAGCGCGAGCAGAAGGTGATCGCGCAGGCGGCCACCGGGCGGTTCGCCGTGGCGAATGGCCGGACCTGGCTCATCGACCGGGACTGGACCGAGGTCGGCGGCAAGGGGGTGACGACCTGGCATGCGCACGAGGTCGGCGGCGCGCGTCGCAAGCTCGCGCTGCCCGAGCTGTGGGGCACGCAGCCGGTGTCGTGGTCCACGCTCGCGGTGCACGAGGATCACGTGGTGGCCCTCGGTACAACGGCGGACCCCACCACGGGCACGCCGGTCTCGATCACGGCCCTGGCGACGCTGGCGGCCACGGCACCCGCGCTCGTGCTCCAGCCGCTCGCGCTCGTGGACCGCCTCGCGCTCGCACCGGGATGTCGGGGCGTGCGCTCGAAGCTCGACGACCAGGTCGCGCGCGTCCAGCAGGCCGACGGCGAGCTGGCGGCCTGTGGCGTGCCGGCGCAGGCGCGCGCCGAGCTGACGACGTATCCCGAGGGCGGCATCGCCCGGTTCGCGATCAAGGACCTCGGCGCCGACGCGGTGGCGTGCGCGCGCCGCGTCGTCGAGCCCGCGTTCGCGTGTCCCAGCAGCGGGAGCGTGTCGTTCACGCTGCGGCGCTGAGGCCGTTGCGAGCGCGCCGACGCTAGAGGCCGGCGAGGGCGCGGGCGAGGTTGGCCCGAGCGGCGTCCTCGAGGAGGGCGTGGAAGAAGTCGCTGACGTAGAGCCGCGGGCGCGCGAGCATGCGCGCGAGGAACGCACGCCGGCCGGCGCGATAGGCATCGGGCGCCACGTGCTGGTACTCGACGCGGATGGCCGCGTCGTAGGCGTCGAACTGTGCCGGCGGCGCGCCGAGGATCGCGGTGTCGCTGTCGAGGAAGTGCGCGGCGTCGGGGTCCTCGACCGCGTCGGTCGTGGCGTCGGGGTCGGCGTGCCGCGCGGTGCGCTCGATCAGCGTGATGACGGCCGGCGAGGCGGCGACGAGGTCCCGGGCGAGCGCGGCGGAGCGCGCCTCGTTGTCGGAGCGCGTCGGATCGTAGACGGCGTCGTGGAACAGGACGGCGAGGTAGACCGCCGTCGCGTCGCGCCAGCGGACCGCGTCGGCCACGATGTCGAACCAGCGGAGTAGCTCGGTGATGTGCGCGATCGTGTGGTACGCGCGGTGAGGCTCGGCGTACGCGGCGGCGAGCACGCGCTCGACGTCCCGCGGCAGGATCAGCGGCGCGTGCCGGCAGGCGAACACGTCTGGACGCTAACCCGTCGTGGTAAGCGTAGCCATGCCCGTTCCGCCGCGAACGCCTCCCGGCGTGCTCGAGCTCCTGCCGCCCCAGCAGCTCGCGTTCCAGCGCATGCTCGACACCATCCGGCGCGGCTTCGAACGCTTCGGCTTCTTGCCCGTCGAGACGCCCGTGTTCGAGCTCACCGACGTCCTGCTCACGAAGTCGGGCGGCGAGACCGAGAAGCAGGTGTACTTCGTGCAGTCGACGGGCGCACTGAAGCAGGCGCAGGCGACGGAGAAGGGCGCCGAGAAGCCACCCGAGCTCGCGCTGCGCTTCGACCTCACGGTGCCGCTCGCGCGCTACGTCGCGGAGCACGAGCACCAGCTCAACTTCCCGTTCCGCCGCTACCAGATCCAGCGGGTCTATCGCGGCGAGCGCGCGCAGAAGGGGCGCTACCGCGAGTTCTACCAGTGCGACATCGACGTGATCGGCAAGGACACGCTCGCGCTCGCGTACGACGCCGAGGTCCCGGCCGTGATCTACGGGATCTTCAAGGAGCTCGCGTTCGGCGCGTTCACGATCCGCGTCAACAACCGCAAGCTCCTGCGCGGCCTGCTCGAGACACTCGGGATCGAGGAGGCGCGCCACGCGGCCGTGCTCCACGAGGTCGACCGGCTCGGCAAGCAGGCGCGCCCGGAGATCGAGGCGCGGCTCGCCGGTGAAGGCGTGGGCCTCGAGCCCGCCGTCGCGACCCGGTTGCTCGATCTGTTGACGGCGCACGCCGCGGACTCGCGCGCGGCGCTCGCGGCGTTGCGCGAGATCGCGGCGCCGACCCCGGCGTTCGTCGACGGCCTCGCCGAGCTGACCCGCGTCCACGAGGGCGTGATCGCGCTCGGCGTCCCGGAGTCCGCGTTCCGCATCGACCTGTCGATCGCGCGCGGCCTCGACTACTACACCGGCACCGTCTACGAGACGTTCCTCGACGAGCACCCGCGCCTCGGCAGCATCTGCTCGGGCGGTCGCTACGAGAACCTGGCCGGTCACTACACCAAGTCGAAGCTGCCCGGCGTCGGGATCTCGATCGGCGCGACGCGGCTGTTCTCGCAGCTGCTCGAGATGAAGCTGATCGACGAGGCCACCGCCGCGATCTCGCAGGTGCTCGTGCTGCAGGTCGAGCCCGCCCTCGCGGTGACCTACGCCGAGCTCGCGACCGAGCTCCGCGCCGCTGGCTACAACGTCGAGGTCTACGGTGCCGACGACAAGCTCGGCAAGCAGTTCAAGTACGCGGATCGATCGAAGGTCCCGCTCGCGCTGCTCTGCGGCTCGCGCGAGGCCGACGCCAGGGTCGTGAAGCTCAAGGATCTGCGGACCGGCACCGAGCACGAGGTGCCACGCGGCGAGCTGGTCCCGCGCGTGCGCGAGCTGCTCGGCCGGTAGCCACCGGGCGCCGTGCGATAGTCACGGCATGGTGAACGGACCGACGTGTGGCGTGTGTGGGTGGGCGCTGCGCTGGCTCGCGCCGCAGTCGGGATGGGGCTGTGACCGGTGCCAGCGCATGTTCCCGGCGAGCGTGCCGACGCAGCCGTACGGCTACGGACCGCCGATGCCGTCCGCGCCGCCCTCGCAGGTCACCGCGGCAGGCCCCGGCGCGCGCGGCGGATCCCGGACGGGGCTCGTGATCGGGCTCGTCGCCGGTGGCGTCGCGATCGCGGGGGTGATCGCGGCGGTGGTGCTGCTGCAGGGTGGCAGCGGCGGCCGTGGCGGCTCGCGCGAGGACGTCGCGATCGTCGGCAACGCCGAGGCGATCGCGAAGGTCCGCGCGTTCAAGGAGCGGATGTGCGCGTGCACCGATCTCGCGTGCCTGGACCGGACCGCGAAGGAGCTGACCGCGTGGGGCGAGCAGGTCAAGGACCAGCAGCTCTCCGGCGCGGAGACCCGGGAGGTCACGGCGATCAGCGAGGACCTGGGCCGCTGCATGGCGAAGCTCCAGACCGCCCCGGCCC
>JALZOI010000690.1 GCA_030857245.1 Myxococcota bacterium | reverse complement strand
CCACCGCACAGGTCGCTGCGGCCCCCCCGCCCGTCGCCACACCGCCCGCGCCGGCCGCCGCGCCCGCCGGCTTCGCACCCGCGCCGCTCTACGCCGAGCTGTTCGCGGACCTCCGCTCGTTCCCGTTCGCGGGCGAAGCCGAGACGATCGAGGGCAGCGGCAAGCGCGAGAAGAAGCAGACCAAGAAGGTCAGCTTCAGCTGCCACGTGAAGAGGGGGACCACCGGGCCCGGTTTCATGACGTCGGAGCTGACGTGCGAGGGCGCGGGCCAGGAGCTCTCGATGCGGCTCGCCGCGACGGCCACGGGGCTCTATCAGCTCTCCGAGCCCCTGGTCGATGTGGCGGCGATCGAGGGCGCGCGGCTGGTGATCGCCGCCGCGCCCGTCGTCGGCACCACGTCGCTGCAGAACGATGACGAAGGCACGGTCGAGCGCGTCGTCACGCCGGACGGCGATGGCTTCTGCAGCGAGGAGCGCGGGACGATCGGTGACTCGTTCAGCCAGACGCTGTGCCTGAGCGGCGGCACGCCGACGCGCCTCGAGACCCACTTCGAGGGCGGGATGTCGAAGCGGCTCACCGTCCGCAATGCCAGCGCTCGCGGCACCGCGAGCGCCGCGCCGGGCGATACCGTCGAGCCCGACTGCGTCGAGCTCTGCATGCGGGAGCCCGGCAAGACCACCGAGGACTGCACGAGCGACTGCGGGATCGAGGATGGCGAGGTCGAGGCTGCAGAGGCCGCGGCGGCGCAGCGCAAGCGGCGCCGCAAGTAGCGCGCCCGTCCTCGCTCCTTCATCGAGACCTCGTCGCCGGAAGGTGCGCTGTCCGCCGCTGACAGTGGGGCGACGCGTGTGCACGTGTAACGCTGGCCGCGACAGGCTTTGGCGGTTCCCTGCCGAGTTGCGCCCAGGACCGCCAGCTCCCTCGCGGCATGGTCGTTGCTGAACGATCACCCGCGCCGGGCATCACGCTCGCGTCAGGGAGGTTTGCCATGGAACGGATGATGAAACTCATCGCGATCGGGATCGGTCTATCGATCGCAGCGTGTGCGGATGACAGCGAGGTGGAGGTGCTCGACGAGCCCGCGCTCACGGCCACCGAGGTGTCGGCGCTGCCCGTCGATGGGATGGACGAGCACGAGCACGCCAGCGCCGATGTCCTCGAGGCGGAACCACTCGACGATGGCGCGATCTACGACGATGACGAGGCCGAGCTGCTGGTCGACGAGGCAGTCACTGACGATGGCGAGGTGCAGAGCATCGTCGACACGCTGGCGTTCCAGCCGCTGCTGCGCGCAGGCCTGCACCCGCGCGCGTCGGACGGGCTGCGGGCCGCGGGCGTCGCCGCGTGGCGGATCACGCAGACGGTCGGCAACGCGCCGGCATCGGCCGGCGTCCACCAGGCAGATGGCAGCGTGAACGGCCGGCCGTACACCGCCGCGGTCGATCTCTCGACGCGGAACCTCACCACGTCGCAGATCCACAACCTGCTCGAGCGGCTCGCGAAGGTCGGCTTCGCGGCCTGGTATCGCAAGACCGGCAGCGACGGCTGGAGCGGCTCGAACCACATCCACGCGGTGTACGCGAACAGCATGATGAAGTCGGCGCTGCGCTCGCAGGTCCGCTCGTGGCTGGTCGGGCGCAACGGCCTCGTCAGCAACACCAGCTACGGATTTCACGCCTTCAGCGCGAGGGCGAGGAGTGTCGTGCAGGCGAAGTTCGCGCAGAGCAACCAGGGCACGAGCAACGGCGGCGCCGGGCTCTCGGCGCGCGTCAACACGAGCGGCGCGGCGCTGACGATCCGCGCGAGTGCGAGCACGACGGCAGCCGCCGTCGGCTCGGTGAGCGACGGTAGCTTCGTCACGATCCGGTGCCAGACGTACGGTACGTCGGTGAGCGGCACGTACGGCACATCGAGGCTGTGGGACAAGATCAGCGGCGGCTACATCGCCGACGCGTTCGTCGCCACGGGCTCGGACGGCAGGATCGGGCCGCTCTGCCCGTGATCGCGTCACCGGCCGCGCTCGCCGGCACGGCGGCGATGCCGCGTCAGCGATCCGGGCGGGCGTGGACGGAGACGCGGTTGCGGCCGCCGCGCTTGGCGTCGTAGAGCGCCGCGTCGGCGCAGCCGATGAAGTCGTCGACGTCCTTGATCCGGGGATCAGGGATCATGGCGACACCGACGCTGATCGTGATCGGGATGGCGTCGCCGTTGAACAGGATCGCGAGCTGCTCGACGGACGTCCGGATCCGCTCGGCGAGGATCCGGGCGCGCTCGACGTCGGTCTCGCGACACAGGATCGCGAACTCCTCGCCACCGTAGCGCGCCAGCACGTCCTCGCTCCGCACGAGCTTCTGGACGTGCGCCGCGAGCGTGCTCAGCACCTTGTCGCCGGCGAGGTGGCCGCGGGTGTCGTTGACCTTCTTGAAGTGATCGATGTCGAACAGGATCAGTGACAGCGCGGTCTGGCGGCGGTCCGTGAACGCGAACTCGACCCGGATGCGATCGTGGAAGTACTTCTTGTTGTAGAGCTTCGTCAGCCCATCGCGCAGGGCCGAGTCGTACATCTGCTTCTGGAAGTTCTCCTCGAGGCTATCGTGGTAGGTGAACTTCAGGATCGTGGTCTGGCCGATCTGGATCTTGTCGCCGTCGTTGAGCCTCTGGCGCGTGACGCGCACGCCGTTGACGAACGTGCCGTTGCTCGAGCCGAGATCTTCGAGGTAGGTCACGCCACGGTCAGCGACGAGCCGACAGTGCTTGCGCGACATCTTGTCCTCGAGCAGCCGGACGTCGGCCTCGACGCCGCGACCGATCACGGTCGCCACCTTCAGCGGGATCATCTCGCCCACCTGCGTGCCCGCGATGACGATCAGGTACGCGCGATCCTTGCTGAGCGTGCCGACGTTATCCGGACTGACGCCGATGACCGTTTGATCGTCCAGTTCGTCGTCAGACCCCATCGAGCTCGATGGTACCGCGAGAGCTCGATCCCGCGTAGGGTTCCCTGGACCTACCGGGTGAGGGTCGGCTGCGCGGGGCTGACCCGCCCCCGGGCCTCGACGGCCCGGTCCGGCGCCTGGAGGGCAAAGGCCCGTCCCTGGCTTCCGGCGGTCACGTCGTCGTGAGCCAGGTGCGGATCTGTGCGTAGACGGCTTGCGCGGCTATCAGATCCAGGTGGCCCGTGCCGTACGCGATCCAGCGATGTTCGGCGGGCACCGCGAGCCCCAGCGCATCGCGCGCGTGATCGCCGAGCGCACTCGCGACCGGCACCAGGCCGTCGCTGCGCAACCTCGATGCGGCCGCGGGGGAGAGCGTCCCTGCGATCACGTAGCAGCGAGCACCGTCGGGCAGCGCACACGCCGAGCGCTCGTCGGCGCCGTGCGCGAAGCGATCGCGCCCGTGCCAGTGATCATCGACGACGTTGCCGTACCGCAGGTCGGTGACGCCCGCGCTGCGGATCCGGCCGAGGGCGCCGAGCGGCGCGCTGTACGGGCTGATGCCGAGCAGGCGATCGATCCAGTTGCCGCCGCGCTCGAGCGGCGCGCCGTGGTGCGGCGAGCCGAGCATGATCAGGGCGTGGAGCCGCGGGCGCCACGCATGGGTGCGGTCGTCGGCGATCCGGCACGCGCTGCGGGCGACCAGCCCGCCCATGCTGTGCCCGAGCAGCACGATCTCCTCGACGGCGACCGGCCACGCTGCGACGAGCTGCTCGAGCAGCTCCGCGAACGCGCGCCCGTTCGTCGAGATATGGCGCCCGCTGTTGTAGCGGAGGTAGAGCGGCGTGTAGCCGAGGTCGCGCTCGAGCGCGGTGCCGTGATCGTGGCCGGCGCGCGTCCACTGCGCGTCGGTCATCGACGAGCCATGGAGCAGCACCACGAGCTTCGACGTCGCGTGCGGCACGGCCTCGCGGAGCGCCTCGGGCGCGAGGTCGAGGGGCGCGCGGCGGTGCCGGAGGTGCATCGTGATCGCGAGCGGGTTCGCGCTGTCGTGCAGGTAGTCGCCGAGGACCCCGTTGATGGCGGCGACCACGACGTCGCGCTGCATCCCGGGCGGGCTCGCCTTCACCAGCGGTGCGAGCCGCGCG
>JALZOI010000128.1 GCA_030857245.1 Myxococcota bacterium | reverse complement strand
GCGCGAGGGCGGGCGCCGGCGGCGCCGGAGCGGGCGCCGGCGGCAGGGTGATCGTGCGTGCCTCGGGATCGACCGTGGCGCCGGGGAACCGCACGCGCTGGTCCGTCATCAGGCGCGCACTCACGCCGTACTCGGAGACGATGAGCTTGCGCCACCGCTGGTCGTCGGTGAGGAGCGGCGGTCGCTCGACGCCATCGGCGGTGAACGACGCCACGACCCAGGTGCCGTGCAGCTCGTTCGGCGGGGGTGGGAACGTCTGGGCACGCTGGTACTGCTCGTACCCGGCGACCGCGAACGCGGTGAGCGCCGCTAGCTTCGCGGCCCGGCACACCCGCTCGCTGCGCGCCGATCCGCGGACGCGCGGCGCGACGGCGACGGTGGCGATGCCGAGCAGCGCCGCGGCCAGCCGGCGTGCGTGGGGCAGCGCGATCAGCACCGCGACCAGCAGCAGCTCCATCGAGAACAGCTTGACGGGCACGTCGTAGCAGAGGTTGAGCGCGACGACGTTCGTCATCACCGCGATCGCGATCAGGGCACCGAGCAGCGTCGTGCGCCGCCACAGCAGCAGCACGCCGGCGAGCGCCTCGACGAGGCCGCTGAAGATCGTGTAGGGAGTCGAGTGTCCCATGAACGTCCACAGCAGGCCCATCGGTGACAGCTCTCCGACCGGCTGATCGAGCCGGCCGAGCGACGGCGGCGGGAACTGCGTCGGGAACACCTTCGCGAGCCCGTAGCCGAGCAGCATGCTCGCGAGGAAATAGCGGAGGGCGACGAGCGCCGTCGCCTCGAGCCGGGGATACGCGAGCCGGCGGCGATCGATGAGCGTCCATCCCGCGGCGCCGAGGCCGGCGAGCAGCGTGGTCATCAGCAACTGGACGTACGCCCACGTGGTGTCGCCGCTGCCGGTCATCGCCGCCGCCGGCGCCGGGATCCCGAGCACGGCCTCCGCGAACCACGCGACGCCCCACGCCCAGGGCGTGCCGAGCAGCTCGGCGAGCCCGGCCGTCGGCGGGATCAGCCCGAGCGGAAACGGGAACAGCAGCAGCGCGGCGAACACCACGCCGTACCGGAACGCGATGCGCCGGGAGCGCGACCACACCACTCCGCTCACCTCGACCATGCGCATCCTACCGGTGCCGCCGCCGCCGGATTCCCGGGACGGCGGCAGCGGTCGGAGGCGCCGCGCCTCGCTCAGGCCGCGACGACGAAGAACCGCGCGCTATCGACCGACGGCTCGTTGAACAGCGCCCGCTGATGCGTCGCCGCGTCGAGGATCGCCATCGGGATCGGCAGCTTCGCCTGCTCGAGCATCAGGATCGTCCGACCCGGGCCGATCGCATCGACGAGCACGCTCGGCGGCGCCCAGTTGAACCCGAAGCCCATGATCCGGTCGACATCGCGCGGCCGCTCGACGACCTCGCCGACGAGGCCGAGCCCGTAGCTGATGTAGCCGAGCACGACCTGGCGCAGGAGGTCCGCCTCCTTGCCCTCGGCGCTGCACAGCACCTCCATCGCGCCGGTGTGGCGACCGCTCCTGATCGCGGCCTTCATCTTCTCGACGAAGGTCGGCATCGGTGGCGAGACCTCGGCGAGCGGGCGGTAGTCGCCGGTCCGCGCATCGAGGACGTGATGCCTGGCATCCGCGCCCTTGCCGTCGACCCGGAAGAACCCGCCCTTGTCGCGGGTCTTGCGGCCGAGGTGGCCGCGGTCGATCCCGCGCTGCATGTACGCGGGCAGCTTGAAGGTCTCGTGGGCGACGTCGTGGGTCGATCGATACAGGTTGTCGACGATCGCCTTGTGGACGTCCCAGCCGACGAGATCGATCGTGGCGAGCGGCGGCAGCGCGCGGCCCGTGTGCGGCCCGACGAGCTGATCCATGAACGCGACGCCGTGCTCCTCCGCGAGCTGCGCGACCTCGTTCAGCACCTTGAACCCGAGGCGGTTGCCGGCGAAGGCCGGCGTGTCGCGGGTCTCGACGACCTCGCGGCCGAGCACCGTCGACAGGAAGTCACGCACGACGGCGACGACGCCCGGGTCGGTCGCGGCGTGCGGGATCAGCTCGCAGCCGACGATCACCGTCGGCGGATTGAAGAAGTGGATGCCGAGGAAGTTCGCTCGAAAGCTCGCGCTACGGTCCGCGCACATCGAGGCGATCGAGAGGCCCGACGAGACGGTGGCGATGATCGCGTCCGCCTTGCGCAGTCGGTCGACCTGCTCGAAGACCTCGCGCTTGCAGGCGAGATCCTCGGCGACGGCCTCGAACACCAGGTCGGCGTCGACGAGCGCACTCTCCAGATCGGCGGCGTAGGTGCCACACGCGATCGACTTCGCAGTGACCTTGCCCTTCGTCAGCTGCTCCGCGCGGGTCCGACCCGCTTCCGCCTTCTCGAGCGTCCGCGCGAGGAACACGGTCGGGATGCCAGCCAGCGCGAACACGGCGCCGGAGCCCGAGCCCATCGCACCGTTCGCTCCGAGCACCACGACCTTGCGAATCGATCTCATGAGCATCAAGTCAGCAAGTCAGCAAGTCCTGTACCGCAGCGGACATCGCGAAACCTCGATGCGCCCTCGAGCGAAGCCGCGACGTTTCGGGGCAGCGCCGCTCGGGATCCTGCGCGCCCGTGCGTTGTCGCGCACCGCGTCAAGATGTGAGACGAAGCCGACCTGCGCCGACAGCGGCGCATCGCGGCGGGTCGGCTCGCCGACCTTCGGGGGTGCGCGCGGTCGGGCGTCGCGGTCTCCGTGCCGCGATCGATCGCCTTCGCGCCGAGCAAGTCGTCGTACGAGCCACCGGCGATCGCGTTCACGTTGCCAGCGCGGTCGAGACCGTGCTGCGCTGAGCCGCGTCGCGCGTGGCATGCTCGCGGCGTGACCGAGCTGCGCACGCTCCGCGACGACATCACGGGCTGCCGGCGGTGCGCGCGGCTGGTGCGCTGTCGCGAGGTCGCCGGCGCCGAGCCGCCGAAGCGCTACGTCGGCCAGTCGTACTGGGGGCGCCCGCTCCCCGGGTTCGGTGATCCGCGCGCGCGGCTCCTCGTGCTCGGCCTCGCGCCCGCCGCCCACGGTGGCAACCGCACCGGCCGCGTGTTCACCGGTGATCGCTCGGGCGACTGGCTGTTCGCGGCGCTCCATCGCGCCGGGTTCGCGAACCAGGCCGCGTCCACGGGGCCCGACGATGGGCTCGTGCTCGCGGATTCCTACGTCTCCGTCGTCGTGCGGTGCGCGCCGCCCGCCAACAAGCCCACGCCGAAGGAGCGCGATCGCTGCGTGCGCTTCCTGGGCCGCGAGCTGGCGCTGCTCCGCGAGCTCCGCGTCGTGATCGCACTCGGCGGCTTCGCGTGGGATGGCTTCCTGGTCACCGCCACGCAGCTCGGCCATGCGATCCCGAAGCCGCGACCGACGTTCGGGCACGGCGCGAGCGCGGCGATCGGGCCCTATGCCCTGATCGGCTCGTACCACGTGAGCCAGCAGAACACGTTCACCGGACGGCTCACCGAGCCGATGCTCGACGCGGTGTTCGCGCAGGCCCGCACGCACCTCGTGCCCCCCGACGCGCGGCCCGGGAATGAAGCGCTGCCGCAGTGACGTCTACCAGGCGACACCGTGCAACCGAGGATCGCCGTGGCCAGCCTGGGGATCGAGTTCGCGGGGACGTGTGACCTCGCGTTGTGGTGCAAGGTCCTGCGGGACAAGGGCTGGACCGGGCCACAGATCGCGCGCGCGCTCGACCGCAGCGAGGGCTACGTCAACAACCTGATCCGCGTGATCGAGCGCGCCTCGCCGACGGTGCTGGTGCGCTGGCGCTCCGAGCAGCGGGGCCACGTCGACGCGGTGTGCGCCACCGACTGGCTGATCCAGATCTGCGTGCTGCCGCATGCGAGCCAGGACGCCGAGCTCGCGGCGCGGATCGCGGCGGCGGGCCGTGGACGAGCTCCACGCGACACGACCACCAGCCACAGCTCCGACGATCACCAGGACTAGGCGCGCGCGACGTGAGCTCCGCGCAGCGGAGGCGAGAATTGCGTGCCCGCTGCGCTTGCGGCGCCGCACGTGGTCGGTGAGCCTCTGAGGCCGATGCGGTTCGATGGCAAGGTGTTCCTCGTCTCCGGCGGTGGGCGTGGCATCGGGCGCGCGATCGTCAAGCGGCTCGTCGACGAAGGTGCGCAGGTGTGCATCGTCGACTCCGACCGCCACGCCGGGCTCGACGCCGCGCGCGAATACGGCGAGCGCGCGAGCTTCGTCCGCGCCGACGTCGCGAGCGAGCGTGACGTCCGCCGCGCGGTCGCGACGTGCGTGCGCTGGGGCAAGCGGCTCGATGGCGTCATCAACGACGCCGCGATCACCGATCCCGACGCGGGGCCCGTCGAGACGCTGTCGCTCGTGCGCTGGCGCAAGTTCCTCGACGTCAACCTGACCGGCACGTTCCTCGTGGCGAAGCACGCGATCGTGCACCTGCGCCGCACCGCCGGGTCGATCATCAACCTGGGCTCGACGCGCGCGCTCCAGTCCGAACCGCATACCGAGCCGTACGCGGCGTGCAAGGGCGCGATCGTTTCACTGACGCACGCGCTCGCGATCAGCCTCGGGCCGCGCGTCCGCGTCAACTGCATCAGCCCGGGCTGGATCGCGACCGCCGAGCTCGCACCGCGCGAGCAGCGTCGCAAGCCAAGGCTCAAGCGCGGCGATCACGCGCAGCATCCGGTCGGTCGCGTCGGCAAGCCCGAGGACGTCGCCGGGCTGTGTGCCTGGCTGCTCTCCGAGGAGGCGACGTTCGTGACCGGGCAGAACTTCATCACCGACGGCGGGATGACGCGCAAGATGATCTACACGTAAGGGCGCGCCATCAGGCGGCGAGGAACGCCTTCACCGGCGGCGTGATCGAGGCGTAGTCGATGAGGAACGCGTCGTGGCCGTTCGGCGTGATGATCTCGGCGAGCGTGGCCTCGACGCCGGCGGCGCGCATCGCGCCGTGGAGCCGCGCGATGTCGACACTGGGAAACAGCCAGTCGGTGTCGAACGAGATCAGCAGCGCGCGCCCGTGGAAGTTCTCGAACGCGGCCTGCAGCGACCCGTACTGCTCCTCGAGATCCATCTCGTCCATCGCCGCCTGGACGCGGATGTACGAGTTCGCGTCGTACGCGGCGGCGAAGCGCTCGGCCTGGTACTCGAGGTACGAGTCGACCTCGAACTGACGCGTGCCACCGCGCCGGCGCCGCCCGAACTTCTTGTCGAGCGCCTCGTTCGAGAGGTACGTCATGTGCCCGACCATGCGGGCGAGCTGCAGCCCGCGCAGCGGCTCCTTGCGATCGTAGTAGTCGCCGTCGGCGAAGCCCGGGTCGCTCAGGATCATCTTGCGGCCGATCAGGTGCCACGCGACCGTCGCGACCGGCACCGACGCCGTCGCGGCGATGCAGATCAGCTTCCGCATGCGTCCGGGATGCTTGACCGCCCACATCAGCGCCTCCATCCCGCCGAGCGAGCTGCCGACGACGGCGTGCACGACGTCGATGCCGAGGTGATCGAGCACGCGCGCCTGCGCCTCGACCATGTCCTCGACCGTCACCCACGGATAGCGCGAGCCGTAGGGCTTGCCGGTGGCGGGATCGATCGACCGCGGCGCGGTCGTGCCCCACGGCGAGCCGGGGAAGTTCACGCAGACCACGAAGTACTGCTCGAGATCGATGCCCTTGGCGTAGCCGATCATGCCGTCCCACCACCCGGGCTTGGCATCGTCGGGCGTGTACTTGCCGGCGGCGTGCGCGCTCGGCGAGAGCGCGTGACACACGAGGATCGCGTTGCTGCGCTCGGCGTTCAGCGCGCCGAAGCTCTCGTAGACGATCTCGAACGGCGCGATTCGCTCGCCGTGCTCGAACCGGAAGCCGTCGTCGAGCCGGAGCGTCTTCGGCGGGTCACAGAGGAACGTCGAGTCGAGGCGCACCACGGTCATGCCAGGGCACCCTACCAACCTTCACGCGGGGGCCGGTAGCCTGGCGGCACTTGCGTCCATCGCCACCCAGCGATCGGGCGCCGCGGGTCCGGGCCGACCCGGCGGCGGTCGCCCGCCCTGGGCAACCCCGTGGATCGCCGCGGCCGCGTGCTGGCGCACGAGCTGCACACGGGTCGGCATCCCTCAACGACTCCAGGAGCACTGACATGAAGGCAAGCAAGTTCATCGTTCTCGCCGGCGGCATCCTCGGCATCCTCGCGTTCTTCCTCCCGATGGTCTCCGTCGAGCGCGGGGGCACGCGCGTCACCGCCAGCGCCTTCCAGGTGGTCCAGGGCCTCGACGCGGTGGCCACCGAGGTCGACCGCGCCGAGGTCCGCACCGTCGCCGCGTCGTATGGCACATCGGGCCGCGCGGCCCTGTCGGAGGCGAAGAGCGACCTCGGCGCGATCAAGGGCATCGTGCTGGCGATCTTCGCGCCCGCGCTCCTGCTCGCCTTGATCGGCGGGCTCGCCGTCCGCCGCGGGCAGTTCGGCCGGGTCGCCGGCACGCTGTCCCTGCTCCTCGGAGCGGTTGGTCTCGCGATCGGTGTGATCTTGAAGGGCGCCGCCGAGGGTGACTCCGGGGTCGGGTTGACCGTGCTGCTGCTGACCGGCCTCGCCGGCGTCGTGGGCGGCATCCTCGCGCTGGCCAAGCCGGAGCGTCGCCTCGTGGTCGCGAGGGCCTGAGGATGGCGGGGCTGTCGTAGATCGGAGCTCGAGCTCGTGCGTCTCACGGCAGATGCACAGAGCCCGTCCGTCGAAGCTGCTCGAATTGCTCATCATCCTCGTGGTCGCGTTCGGCGTCCGCGCGGCTGCCGACGCCGACGGCCTCGGCGCCATCCGGGGCACGATCGTCGCCCCGACCGGCACCGCCCTCGCGGGCGCCCGCGTGACGATCACGTGCGGCGCTGTGACCCGCACCGTCACGGCGGACGCGACCGGCAGCTTCGCGCTCGAGGGCCTGCCCGCGGGGCGCTGCACGGTGCGCGCGTCGGCGACCGGGTTCGCGGTCCAGCAGCTCCGGGTCGACGTCACCACCGGCGGCAGCGCGGCCGCCCGGATGATGCTGACCACCGCGCCAACCCCGGTCGCCGCGAAGGCCGGCGAGGCGCCGGACGAGCGGGACGAGCGCCGCCGCGAGGTCGCGAAGCCGACGATCGAACGCAAGCCGATGCGGTCGCCGTACCCGCGTCACGCGAATCCGCCCATGCCGCCGTCGCGCGCCGCGCAGCTGACGGCCGCGCCCCCGCCGCGCGGTCGCGGCCCCCACCAGCCGCTCGTGATCAACGGGGACACCGCCCACGACACCGAGGCGTACGCGCGGATCGACGACAACCCGTTCTACCGCACCCAGACCGAGCCGCTGTCGACGTTCTCGTCGGATGTCGACACCGCGTCGTACTCGAACCTGCGCCGGTTCCTCGCCGAGCGGCGCTCCCCCGCGAAGGACGCGGTGCGGATCGAGGAGATGCTCAACTACTTCAAGTACGACTACCCGCAGCCGGCGAAGGGCGAGCCCTTCTCGATCACGACCGAGGTCGGCCCGAGCCCGTGGCACCCGAAGCACCAGCTCGTGCGCATCGGGCTCGCAGCGCCGGTGATCGACGTCGCGCAGGCGCCGCCGCGCAACCTCGTGTTCCTGCTCGACGTGTCGGGCTCGATGAACGCCCCGAACAAGCTGCCGCTCCTCAAGCAAGCGATGGGGCTGCTCGTCGAGACGCTGCGCCCCGAGGACCGCGTCTCGATCGCGGTCTACGCCGGCGCCTCGGGCGTCGCGCTGCCGCCGACCAGCGGCCGCGAGAAGGACAGGATCCGACAGGCGATCTTCGCGCTCCAGGCCGGCGGCTCGACGAACGGCGCCGCGGGGATCCAGCTCGCGTATGCGATGGCCAAGCAGCACTTCCTGAAGCGGGGCAGCAACCGCGTGATCCTCTGCACCGACGGTGACTTCAACGTCGGGGTGGCCAGCGAGGGCGAGCTGACCCGGCTGATCGAGCAGCAGCGCGAGCACGGCGTGTTCCTCACCGTCCTCGGGTTCGGCATGGGCAACCTCAAGGACTCGATGATGGAGAAGCTCGCCGATCGCGGCAACGGGAACTACGGCTACATCGACTCGATCTTCGAGGCGCGCAAGCTGCTCGTGAAGGAGGCCGGCGCCACGCTGATCACCGTCGCCAAGGACGTCAAGCTGCAGGTCGAGCTCAACCCGGCGCTCGTCGCCGGCTACCGGCTGATCGGCTACGAGAACCGGATCATGCGTCACGAGGACTTCAACGACGACAAGCAGGACGCGGGCGACATCGGCGCGGGCCACGCGGTCACCGCGCTCTACGAGATCGTGCCCGCGGGCATCGAGGTGCCTGCGCCGCAGGTCGATGCGCTGAAGTACCAGCGGACGCGCCCGCCGAACGTCGCCGCCGCTGCAGCGAGCGGCGAGCTGATGACGGTCAAGGTCCGCTACAAGGCACCCGACGGCGCGACCTCGAAGCTGCTGTCGCGCGCGGTGGCGCGCGAGGCGGCGACCGAGCTCGCGAAGACGTCGAACGACTTCCGGTGGGCGGCAGCGATCGCCGGGTTCGGCATGCTGCTGCGGGCGTCACCGCACCGCGGGAACCTGACCTGGAAGCAGGTCGCGAGCCTCGCCGCCGGCGCGGTCGGGACGGACGCCGAGGGCTATCGCAAGCAGGCGATCGAGATGATCGAGGCCGCCTCCAAGCTGCCCCCGGCGCGCTGACGGGCGACGGCGCACTCCTGTTCCCGCTGGTGGCGCCCGCTCGCCCGGACGCGTCGTCGACGCGCAACGCACTTGTTCACACGATCCGCGCGGGTTCCGTCTTGACGCACGAGAGCCAGGGCGTCAGACCAGGAGAACGTCTAACCTGGCCGTAACCATGCGATTTGTACTCACCAGCGTCGTGCTCCTCGTCGCATGCAAGGAGGACGCGAAACCTCCGGCGGCTCGCCCGACCGGTCCCACGGAGGTCGGGGTCGTCACGATCACGCCGCAGGCGATCACGCTGACGAAGGAGCTGCCCGGGCGCACCTCCGCGGTGCGCGTCGCCGAGGTGCGCGCGCGGGTCAACGGCATCGTCCAGCAGCGGATGTTCGCGGAGGGCTCCGACGTCAAGGCAGGCCAGCCCCTGTTCCGGATCGATCCAGCACCCTACCAGGCCGCGCTCGACAGCGCGCGCGCCCAGGTCGCGAAGGCCGAGGCCTCGGTGTCGGCGACGAAGTCGCTCGCGGATCGATACACGCAGCTGATCGAGTCCAAGGCGGTCAGTCAGCAGGAGTACGATGATGCGATCGCGCGGTTCCGCAGCGCGCAGGCCGACGTCGCCGCCGCTCGCGCCGCCGTCAAGACTGCTTCGATCAACCTCGGCTTCACGACCGTGACCGCCCCGCTGGCGGGCCGGATCGGCCGCGCCGAGGTCACCGAGGGCGCCTACGTGCAGCAGACCGGCGCCACGTTGCTCGCGACGATCCAGCAGCTCGATCGGGTGTACGTCGATCTCACGTGGTCGAGCAGCGAGGCGTTCCGGCTGCGCCGGGCGATCGAGAGCGGCGAGGTCACGAGCGAGGCGGGGCAGGCGAAGGTCACGCTCGTCCTCGAGGATGGCCGCGACTACGGCACGCTCGGCACGATGCAGTTCACCGACGTCACCGTCGACCCGACGACGGGCTCGATCTCGCTGCGCGCGGTGTTCCCGAACGCGAAGCGCGAGCTGCTGCCCGGCATGTTCGTGCGCGCGCGGATCGAGGAAGGCACCAAGGCCGACGCGCTGCTCGTGCCGCAGAAGGGTGTGACCCGCGACCAGACCGGCCGCGCCACGGCGATGGTCGTGACGCCGGCCAACAAGGTCGAACGCCGCCAGCTCGTGACCGATCGCGCGATCGGCGACGCGTGGCTGGTCACCGACGGCATCAAGCCCGGTGACCAGGTGGTCGTCGAGGGGCTCCAGAAGATCCGCCCCGGCGCCGACGTCAAGCCGGTGCCCGCGAAGGGCCCGGAGCGCGAGGCCGTCGCGCCCGGGTCCCCAGGCGTGCCGCCGCCGGTCCCCGCGGCCCCACCGCCGACCCCCGTCAAGGCGGCCCCGGCCGCGGCCGCGACCAGCGCGCCGTCGACGACGGCCACGACCACCCCGGAGGCGACGCGCTGAGCGTCGAGTCACGATGGCCAGGTTCTTCATCGATCGTCCGATCTTCGCGTGGGTGATCGCGATCATCATCACGATGGCAGGTGGGCTCTCGATCTTTCGGCTGCCGGTCTCGCAGTACCCGGCGATCGCACCGCCCGCGATCAGCGTCAGCGCGAGCTACCCCGGCGCCTCCGCGCGCACGCTCGAGGAGACCGTCACCCAGGTCATCGAGCAGCGCATGACCGGCCTCGACGGCATGCGCTACCTGTCGTCGTCGTCGGATTCCACGGGCACCGCGAGCGTCGAGCTCGTGTTCGAGCCCGGCACCGATCCCGACATCGCGCAGGTCCAGGTCCAGAACAAGCTCCAGCTCGCGATGCCGCAGCTGCCGCAAGAGGTCCAGCGCCAGGGCGTGCGCGTCGCGAAGTCCAACCGCAACTTCCTCATGATCGCCGCCTTCCGCTCGATGGACGGCAGCATGACCCGCAACGACATCTCGGACTACGTGGCGTCGACGCTGCAGGATCCGATCAGCCGCGTGCCCGGCGTCGGCGACATCCAGGTGTTCGGCTCGCAGTACGCGATGCGGATCTGGCTCAATCCCGACCAGCTGGCCGCGCTCAAGCTGACCCCGCTCGACGTCAGCGCCGCCGTGCAGGCGCAGAATGCGCAGGTCTCGGCGGGCCAGTTCGGCGGCGCGCCCGCCGTCAAGGGCCAGAGCCTCAACGCCACGATCACGGCGCAGACCCGGCTCCAGACGCCCGAGCAGTTCGAGGCGATCATGCTGCGCGTCAACCCGGATGGCTCGCAGGTCCGGCTCCGCGACGTCGCCCGCGTCGAGCTCACCGGTGAGAGCTTCGACGTCGACAGCTACATCAACGGCGATCCGTCGTCGGGGCTCGGCATCCGGCTCGCCGCCGGCGCCAACGCGCTCGCGACCGCCGATGCGGTGAAGCAGCGGCTGGCCGAGCTCGCGCCGACGTTCCCCGCGGGCCTCGAGACCGTGTACCCGGTCGACAGCACGCCGTTCGTGCGGATCTCGATCCAGGAGGTCATCAAGACGCTGCTCGAGGCGGTCGGGCTCGTCTTCCTCGTGATGCTGCTGTTCCTCCAGAACCTCCGCGCCACCCTGATCCCGACGCTCGCGGTGCCGGTCGTCCTGCTCGGCACGTTCGGTGTGCTCTCGGTGTTCGGCTACAGCATCAACACGCTGACGCTGTTCGGCATGGTGCTCTCGATCGGGCTGCTCGTCGACGACGCGATCGTCGTCGTCGAGAACGTCGAGCGCGTGATGCACGAGGAGGGGCTGTCCGCGAAGGAGGCGACCCGGAAGTCGATGAAGCAGATCACGGGCGCGCTCGTCGGCATCACGCTCGTACTGTCGGCGGTGTTCATCCCGATGGCGTTCTTCGGCGGCTCCGTCGGTGTCATCTACCGCCAGTTCTCGATCACGATCGTGTCGTCGATGGTGCTGTCGGTGATCGTCGCGCTGACGTTCACACCCGCGCTCTGCGCGACGCTGCTCAAGCCGATGAACCACGGCAAGCGCCGCGGCCTGTTCGGGCTGTTCAACCGCGGGTATGACGCCACCAACCGCGGCTACGCGCGCTCGGTCCGCGTGCTCGTGCGGCACCGGCTGCCCTCGATGCTCGCGTTCGTCGCGATCGCGAGCGTGCTGGTGCTGCTGTTCGGCCGCATGAAGACCAGCTTCCTGCCGCAGGAGGATCAGGGCCTGCTCAACGTCCAGGTGCTGTTGCCGCCGGGCGCGACGCAGGAGCAGACCCGCGCCGTCATGGAGCAGGTCACCGAGCACTTCCTCACGACCGAGAAGGATGCGGTCGAGATGGTCATGGCGATCACCGGCTTCGGCTTCGGCGGTCGCGGCCAGAACTCGGGCATCGCGTTCATCCGGCTGCGGCACTGGGATGATCGCAAGGACCCGACGCTGCGCGCCGACGCCGTCGCCGGTCGGGCGATGGCGCGGTTCTCCAGGCTCAAGGAAGCGACCGCGTTCGCCTTCGCGCCGCCCGCGATCCCCGAGCTCGGTAACGTCGGCGGGTTCCAGTTCCAGCTCCAGGATCGCGCGGGGCTCGGGCACGACGCGCTGATCGCCGCGCGTGATCAGCTGCTCGGGCTGGCGGCCAAGCACCCCGCCGTTGCGCGCGTTCGTCAGGGTGGCCTCGAGGATCGGCCGGAGTACAAGCTGGACGTCGATCAGGAGAAGGCGGCCGCCCTCGGGCTGTCGCTGGCCGAGATCAACCAGACCCTCTCCCAGGCGATCGGTGGCGCGTACGTCAACGACTTCATCGACAAGGGCCGGACCAAGCGTGTCTACATGCAGGCCGACGCGCCGTTCCGGATGCAGCCCAGTGATCTCGAGCGCTGGTACGTTCGCAACCGCTCCGGCGAGATGGTGCCGTTCTCGGCGTTCGCGACCGGGCAGTGGACGTTCGGCTCGCCGAAGCTCGACCGCTTCAACGGCTTCCCGACGATCGCGATCCAGGGCGAGTCCGCCCCCCGCGCGTCGTCCGGCGAGGCGATGGCCGCGATGGAGGAGCTCGCCGCGCAGCTTCCCGCCGGCATCGGCTACCAGTGGGCCGGCCTGTCATACGAGGAGCGCCAGGCGGGCTCGAACGCCTGGATGCTCTATGCGCTGTCGCTGCTCGTCGTGTTCCTGTGCCTCGCGGCGCTCTACGAGAGCTGGTCGATCCCGATCTCCGTCATGCTCGTGGTGCCGCTCGGCGTGCTCGGCGCGGTGCTCTCGACGCTGCTGTTCAAGCTGTCGAACGACGTCTACTTCCAGGTCGGGCTGCTCGCGACGATGGGCCTGGCAGCGAAGAACGCGATCTTGATCGTCGAGTTCGCGAAGGACCTGCGCGCGCAGGGCCGGACCGCCGTCGAGGCCGCACTCGAGGCGGCGCGGTTGCGCCTCCGCCCGATCATCATGACGTCGCTCGCCTTCGTGCTCGGCGTGGTGCCGCTCGCGCTCGCCAGCGGTGCCGGTGCCGGTGCGCAGAACGCGATCGGCGTCGCGGTGATCGGCGGCGTGCTGTCGGCGACCATCCTCGGCGTGCTGCTCGTGCCGGTGTTCTTCGTCGTGATCTCGCGCGAACGGCGCGGCACCGCGCGAGCTGCCGCCGAGGCGGCGAGTGGAGAGCCCCATGCGTGAGCGCGCCGGGCTGCGCGGCGGTCTCGCCGTCAGCGCGCTCCTGGCGGTCGGCGCGTGCTCGCTCGCACCACGCTACGAGCGCCC
>JALZOI010000127.1 GCA_030857245.1 Myxococcota bacterium | reverse complement strand
TGTCAGAGCTGGCGGTGGGACTCGAACCCGCGACCTCCTGATTACAAGTCAGGTGCTCTACCAGTTGAGCTACGCCAGCAGGATCGCTCGCCTATACCCGATAGAGGCACGACGTATAGATGACGCCTCGAAACGCGTCAACGGCGAAAGTCGTTTTTGCGTGGGTGCGATCGCCGTCGAGAGCGGCGTGAGGGTACCCCACCACCTTGACGTCGGCACGATCCCCCCTGTCGATCCCCCTCTATCTATAGAGGCGGTCACCGGGTCGGGGTGACGTGGTTGCCCTTGCTGTCGCGCGCCAGCAGCTCCATCACCTCGACCGCCTTCTGGGCGCTGCCCTTGCTCCACGTCGTCTCGACCCCGAACGCCTTCGCGAGCTCGACGTTCATGCGATGCCCCTCGAGGGCCTTCGCGAGGTGCTCGCGCACGCGGTCGTGGACCTCGGTGACGTAGGTCGCGCGCGCGGCCGCATCCAGCCGGGTCGGGTACGGCGCCTTGACCGTGACCTCCCAGAGCTCGACGAAGATCTGGGACATGTTGTAGCCGGCCGCCGTCGCCCAGTAGGCGTGCTTGAAGCCGAGGCTCTCCTTCCACCGATCGTACGCCTGGACGGCGAGCACGCGGCGCGCCTCGAGGTCCTTCACGAGCTGGTCATCGGGCAGCCGGACCGGCGCCTCCGCGAACTTCCGGTGGACCAGCTCTCCTCGATAGAAGTGCGCCATCGCGATGTAGTACGGGTCGTCGACCCGCGGCGCGCGCCGCCACGCGGCGATCGCGGCGGTGAAGGCGGCGTCCGCGGCGTCGTAGTGCTTCTGTTCGAGCTCGACGTACCCCTTGCGCGCGTGCGCCTCGATGCGGTCGGCGTTCGTCAGGCTCGGGCGCGCGAGCACCGCGTCGAGCGTCGCCGAGGCCTCGACCCACTGCGAGCGCTCGGCCTGGAGCGCGGCGATGTAGAGGTGCCCCTCGATCGACTCGCGCGCGTCCGGGTACGTCGCCACCAGCTCGCGGAGCGTGGTGATCGTGGCGGTCAGATCCCCCTGCCCGTCGTAGATGGCCGCGATGTTGAAAAGCGCGACCGGGGCGTAGAGCGAGTCCGGAAACTCGGCGAGCAGCTGGCGATAGCGCGCGATCGCGTCCTTCGTGGCGCCGGCCTTCGCTTGCTCGTTGGCGGCGCGGAACAGATCGGCCGAGGCGACCGACGTCAGCTCGGACTCGCCGCCGATCCCTTTCGAGCCGGCGCGGATGCGGATGATGTCGAGATCGACGACGCGGGGATCCTTCACCGCGAGCCGCGCGTCGTCGGAGCTCGCCGGTGTCACGCCCGACTTCGCGGCGGAGAGATCGTCTGCCGGGATCGCACTCGATGACTTCGTCGGCAGCGTGGAGCTTCGCGAGCTCGCACCGCACGCCGCGAGCATCACGAGAAAAAGATATGCATGACGCCTGCGCATGCTTAGTTATGACGTATGAGGGTCGCGTTTCGGCCCATGAGTCGGGCGTGATCGAGAGCGGGGGACAACCCCGAGTTATCCCTTGACTGTTCTCGTGTCACACCGCTTTGCTATGTGGTGATCACTCCATGAAGGTCGCGTTCACTCACAATCTTCGGCTGACCGACATCCGCGAGACGGAGAAGGAAGCCGAGTACGACAGCGCCGAGACCGTGAGCTCGATCGCCGCGGCCATCGAGGCTGCCGGTCACGAGGTCGAGAAGGTCGAGGTCTCTGGACCCGCGTCGAATCTCCTCGAGCGGCTCGAGGCGATCGATCCGGACATCATCTTCAACACCGCCGAGGGCTCGTCCGGGCGGATGCGCGAGGCGTTCTACCCGTCGCTGTTCGAGGAGCTCGGCATCCCGTACACGGGCAGCGACGCGTACACGAACGCGATCACGCTCGACAAGTGGCTCACCAAGCTGGTGATCCAGCGCGCCGGGATCGACACCGCCCGCGGCATGCTCGTGACCCCGCGCAACTTCGAGACCGTGACGGAGCGCGGGATCGGCCTGGCCTTCCCGGTCATCGTGAAGCCCAACCACGAGGGCTCGAGCAAGGGGATCTACAACTCCGACATCACCCGCGGCCTGCTCGGCTGCTCGGTGGTCAAGGAGCCGAAGGATCTCGCCCCCGCCCTCAAGGCGGCGCTTCGCGCGTACCCCGATGGCGTGCTGGTCGAGGAGTACATCGAGGGTCTCGATATCGCGCTTGGCTACATCGAGGGCGTCGGTCACGACAACGGCCTGCTGACGCCGGTCGAGGTCGACCTGCGCTCCGGGCTCGAGTCTGCGTCCGAGCGCGGCGGCGCCTTCAACATCTACGACTACCGGCTCAAGAACCTCGAGCCCGGCCGCGTCCAGTACCGCTGCCCCGCCAACATCCCGCGCGACGTCGCCGCGCGGCTCCGGGCGATCTCGGGTGACGTCATCCGTACGCTCGGCCTCCGGGACATCGCCCGGCTCGACTATCGCGTCACCTCGGAGGGCCGGATCTTCCTGCTCGAGGCCAACGCGCTGCCCGCGCTCAACTCGAGCTCGTCGCTGTTCGCCGCTACGGCGCAGGTCGGCATGACCTACAACGCGACGATCACGGCCATCCTCAACGCGGCGGCGCTCCGCTCGGGCCTTGCCACGGCGACCCAGCTCGGGACCCGCAACAACCGCCAGCGCCGCGCCCAGCCGATCCGCGTCGGCTTCACCTACAACGTGAAGCGCAGCCAGGAGGGCGATGACGAGGCCGAGTGGGATCCGCCGGAGACCATCATCGCGATCGCCAACGCGCTCGCGCGCCAGGGCCACATCGTCGTCCACCTCGAGGCCACCCCCGACCTGCCCCGGGTGCTCGCGGAGGCCGATGTCGACCTGATCTTCAACATCGCGGAAGGCGTCGAGGGCCGCAATCGTGAGGCCCAGGTGCCCGCGCTGTGCGAGCTGCTCGGGATCCCGTACACCGGCTCGGACTCGGCGACCCTCGCCATCGCGCTCGACAAGGCGCTCGGCAAGAAGGTGCTGCTCCAGCACGACATCCTGACGCCGAAGTTCCAGCTCATGGAATCGGCGCGCGAGCGGCTGTCGCCCGACATGAAGTTTCCGCTCATCATCAAGCCCAATGCCGAGGGCTCGAGCAAGGGCATCGATGCGACCAACGTGGTCGACACCGAGGAAGAGCTCCGCGCCGCGGTCAAGATCTGCGTCGAGAAGTACCGCCAGCCCGCCCTGGTCGAGGAGTACATCGCCGGCCGCGAGTTCACCGTCGGCCTGCTCGGCGACAAGCGGCCGCGCGTGCTGCCGCCGATGGAGATCAAGTTCAAGAAGGACACGGCCCGCCCGGTCTATGACTACGGCGTCAAGCAGGAGTGGGAGGAGCACGTCTACTACGAGTGCCCTGCGAAGCTGACCGAGGCCGAGCAGAAGGCGATGGAGAAGATCGCCCGGGCTACCTTCTGGGCGCTCGACTGCCGCGACGTCGCGCGCGTCGATCTGCGGATGGATGCCGAGGGCCGGATCTATGTCCTCGAGGTCAACCCGCTGCCCGGCCTGACGCCGGGCTACTCGGATCTCGTGCTGATCGCCCAGGCGATCGGCATGGACTACGACCAGCTGATCGCCGAGATCATGGTCGGCGGGCTTCGCCGGATGCGCGAGAAGCGCCGCGAGGAGCGCGAGCTCGTCCGCGAGCGCGAGGCCAAGGGCGCCGAGATGGCAGCCCGCGGGCCGGTCGGCGAGAAGGACAAGCCGGAGCGCGCCGAGAAGAAGCGGCCGCCCAAGCCCATCGATGGTCGGCTCGAGGCGGGTGGTAATGGCACCGGCACCGGCACCGGCACCGGCACCGGCACCGGCACCGGCACCGGCACCGGCACCGGCACCGGCACCGGCACCGGCACTGGCAAGGACGCCGGCGGCAATGGCGGTGCGAAGGACGCGCCGGTCACCGCCGCGAAGGACGCGACTGCGTCCGGCAACGGCAATGGCAATGGCAATGGCAATGGCAATGGCAATGGCTCCGCCAAGGATGCCGCGACCGTGCGGGCCGTTCGCCGAGAGCGGTCCGAGCCGGTCGCCGCCAGCGCGGGCGGCGGCACGGGCTCGCGCCGCGAAGACTCGGATCCCGTCGTCGTGCCGTTGCCGACCAACGTCACGAACTGATCGGCTCGACCGCCCCGGGCGCTCGGCCTCCTCGACGCGGTGCCGCCGCTCGCCGCCGAGCGCTCGATCCGGTGCCGCCACTCGCCGCCGAGCGCTCGATCCGGTTCCGCCACTCGCCGCCGAGCGCTCGACGTGCATGCGCCGCTCGCCGCGGAGCGCTCGACGCGCTGGAGCCCGGCGGTGACGCGCACGCCGGGCTATGCTTCGCGGCGTGAAGGTCGCGACCCGCATCACCGTGGCCACCGCGGTCGTCGTGGCGCTCGCGTCGGCGGCGTACGCGTTCTTCGATCTGCGAGCCCGGACCTCGGAGCGCCGGATGGCGATGGAGCGCGAGGCCCGGGCGCTCGGGAACACGCTGCGGGCGTCGCTCGAGACCCAGGCCTCGACCGACATGCGCGATGCACGCGCCCGCGCGGACCAGGCACAGCGCGACCTCGACGCCTTCGAGAAGCGGAGCGGTGAGACCGCGCTCGATCTGTCCCGGCCGGCCAGCGGGCCGGTCGAGGTCGAGCTCCGCCGCGAGCACGCCGAGCTCAAGACCCGGGTCGCCGCCACGCGAGCCGCCGCCGGACTGGCGCGGCCCATCGACCTCGCCCTCGCCTACCGGCCGCCGAGCGAGGGCCAGATCAAGGATCTGGCGCGGGCGTCCGGCGGCTGGCGCGTTGTCGTGATCTCGCGCCAGCACGCCACCGACAGCCCGACCGACCTGCCCGCCGCCCAGCTCCGGCGGATCCGGACGATGTTTGACGTCCCGCAGCTCACCTTCTCGGAAGTCGAGGAGGACCAGTTCTTTTACGCGGCGCCGCTCCGGGCGGTGTCGGCGCGGGACGAGGACCGCGTGGTCCTCGGGATGCTCGAGATCTCGCGGTCGGCCGACGTGCTCGAGACCACGAGCAACGATCTCGGGCGCGCCCTGCTGCTGGTGCTCCTGATCGTCGGGGTGACGACGGTCAGCGTGGCCGCCGTCGCGAGCCGGTTCGTCAGCCAGCCGATCAACAAGCTGCTGGGCGGCATCGACGACGTCGCGAAGGGCGACCTCTCGCACGTCATCCTCTCGGAGCATGACGACGAGATCGGCGCGATCGCCACGCGGTTCAACGAGATGACGTTCTCGCTGCGCGAGTCCCGCGGCGAGACGCAGCGGCAGAACGAGGCCAAGCTCGCGCTCGAGCAGCGGCTGGGCCAGACCGAGAAGCTCGCGACGATCGGCCAGCTCGCTGCGGAGATCGCCCACGAGGTCGGCACGCCGCTCAACGTGATCGCCGGGCGCTCGCGGTCCATCCAGCGCAAGTCGAAGGACCCCGCCGCCGTCGAGAAGAATGCCGAGATCATCGCCGAGCAGACCGCCCGGATCACTCGCATCATCCAGCGGCTGCTCGACTTCACGCGGCGCAAGGTCGGCACCCCGGAGCAGTCAGCGATCAACCTGAACGAGCTCGTGTCGACGACGATGGAGCTCCTCGCGGGCCAGTTCTCGGTCGCCCGCGTGAAGACGCGCCTCGATCGCGCCGAGGCGCTGCCGAAGGTCGCCGGCGACCGCGACCGCCTCCAGCAGGTACTGATCAACTTGCTGATCAACGCGGTGCAGGCGATGCCGGAGGGCGGCAAGCTGGGCGTCGAGACCCGCGTCGTGCGGCGCGCGCGGCCGGGCCTCGAGGGCGGCGCAGAGCAGGACTTCGTCGAGCTCGCCGTCAGCGATACCGGCGTGGGCATCCCCGCCGCCATCAAGGACAAGATCTTCGACCCGTTCTACACGACGAAGGGGGGCCAGGGCGGCACCGGCCTCGGCCTCGCCGTGGTCTCGGGCATCGTCAAGGAGCACGACGGCTGGATCGACGTCGAGGACGTCGCGACCGGCGGCACGATCTTCCGGGTCCACGTCCCGACGTAGCGCCCGGGGCTGGAGCCGCGGGTCCGCGTCCGCCTTTTGGGGTGCTTCGCTTGCTTCCGCGACGCTCCGGCTCGGCTGTCTCGGGTCGATGGCGTGCGCGGCGAGCCGTCCGTCCGGGTGTCCGAAGTTGCGTTCGTGGAGGGCGTCCCCTGGAGGGTCAGGTCGAGGCGCTACCTGCCGCCGCTCGACAAGCACGACGCCTCCGCTCCATCAGTGGTCGTGGCCGCCCATGTACCCGCCGTACCCGCCGTACCCGTAGCCGCCGTAGCCGCCGTAGTCCTGGCGCGCGCCCGCGAGCGCGGTGACAGCCGCCTCCGTGGCGTCGTCGAGCTCCGAGCCGCGACCCCGGAGCTGCGCGGCCGCCTGCTGCTTGAGCTCGGGCGTCGCCCGGGTGTCGTTGACGATCCGCGTCAGCGCCTGGTCGACCTCGGGGCCGCCGTTGTACGCCGACTGGATCGCGGTCTGCGCGACCTGCGGATCGGGATCCTGCATCAGGCTCGCGAGCTGCTGGCTGGCGCGGGCGTCGTCCATGTTGGCGAGGCCGCTGATGGCGGCGATCCGCTCCTCGGTCTTGCCGTTGCGGGTCGCCGCGAGGATCGCGAGCTGCGCCTGTTCCGAGCCGACCTGGCCCAGCGTCTGGAGCGCCTGCGTGCGGACGCCGCTGTCGCTGTCGCGGGCGAGCCGGAGCAGCGTGTCCGTCGAGGTCTCGTCGGGGTTGGACGCGAGCGTCGAGATCGCGGCGAGCCGCACCGCCTTGTCGCTCGAGGTCAGGGCGCGGTCGAGGAGCCGGCGCGATTCGGGCGTGCCGAGGTTCGCGAGCGCCCACACCGCCGAGCTCGCGCCGCCCGGGTCCTTGCCGTTCAGCATGTCCTCGGCGAGCCGCAGGCCCTCGGGCGCGCCGGCCTGGAGCAGCTGGTGCATCACCTGCATCGTGACCTGCGGGTTGTCGCGCGAGGCCGCGAGCAGCGCGCTCTTGACCTGATCGGTCATGCCGAGGTTGCCGAGCGCACCGGCCGCGATCGTCGCGAGCTCCTTGTCCTTGTCGCCGAGCGCCGCGAGCAGCGCCTGACGCGCGTCCTCGGTGCCGATCCGACCGAGCACGTTGGCGGCGTAGCCGGCCTCGTCGCGGCGGCCCGAGAACAGCGAGTCGCTGAGCAGCTGGCTCAAGGTCGGGTCGCCCGGGCGGACCTGCGCGAGCATGTCGAGCGCGCTGACCCGGGTCGAACCACGCGCGCTGCCGGCGATGTCCACGAGCGCGTCGAACGCCTTCGGCGTGCCGGTGTCGGCGAGCATGCGCATCGCCTCGAAGCGCTCGTTGCGCGACCCCTTGCTCGCGAGATCGATGGCGAGCCGCAGCGCGTCGGGGTTGCCCGTCTTGAGCAAGCGAGGCAACGCGGCGCGACGGTCGGCGCTCGTGCCCTCCTCGAGCACCGTCAGCAGCGCCTGCTCGATGTCCTCGCCCTCGAGGTTGGCGAGCTGCGCGAGTGCGCCGGTGATGTGCGCGCGATCCGAGAGCGCCGAGTCGATCAGCAACGCGCGGGCCTCGGGCCCGCCGGCGTTCGCGAGCGCGGCCGCCGCCGTCGTCGCGGCGTGGCGGTCCCCGACCTTCATGATCTCGCCGAGCAGCGCGATCGCCTTGTCGCCGTTGATCTCGCCGATCGCGGTGACGGCGGCCCACCGGGTCGCCATCCCACCGTGCAGCGCCGCCTCGCGGAGCACGGGCAGCGCGCGCTCGCCGGCCTTGCCGAGGGTGGCGAGCGCGGCACCGACGAGCTGCGGATCACCCGATTTCACGATCGCCTTCAGCTTGCCGAGCAGCTCGTCGTCGACCTCGTCGATCGCGGTGATCGCGGCCGCGGCGAGCCGGGTGTCATCGGAGTCGATCAACCGACGCAGCGCGGTCGCCGCCGCGGGCGTGCCCGAGGCGCCGAGCGCCTGGACCGCGGCGCTGCCGGCCTGGTAGCTGCCGCCGTCGGCGAGCTTGATCAGCGCGGCGACCGCGCGATCGCTGCCGAGCTGACCGAGCGCGGCGATCGCGATGGGCTGGGCGGGATCGCTGCTGTGCTGCGCGACCTCGAGGAGCCGCTGCTCGCCCGCCGCGCTCTGCGACTGGCCGAGCGCCGTCAGGGCCGCGTGGCGGATCGCGGGGCGATCGTCGCGGGTGGAGGTGACGAGGAGGTCGATCGCGCGCTCGGTGCCGATCTGGCCGAACGCGGCGAGCATCGCCTCGGGCACGCCGCGCCGACTGTCCTCGAGCAGTGGCTTGACCGCTTCGATCGTCTCGTCGTCGCCGATCGCGCCGAGCTTGCCCGCGAGCACCGTGATGTCCTTGAGCGACCGGGCGCCGAGCAGCTGGGCGACCAGCTCGTCCTTCGAGACCCCGGCGGCCTCGGCGCTGACCCGGAGCGGGCGACGGAACTGGCGCGGCATGGCCCCGCTGCGCGCCGCGACGGTCGCGGCCGCGGTGTTCGGCGCGGAGTCATCGCCGGTGACGTGGGCGTAGCCAGCCAGGGCGGCGAGGCAGGCGCAAGCAAGCTTCCAGCGGGTCAGTGTGGTCACGAAGGCTCCTCGGGGGCTCGCGCGGTGGCTGTCTGAAACGAACGTGGTCGCCATTCGATCCATTCCGTCAGGGCCTGCAATGGCGGCGCGTCGGGCGAGGGCGGCTGCCGACACCGGTGCCCGTCGTGCGGACCGGGCTCGAGCGGTCAGCGCGGGAGTCCGCGAGCTCTCGGGACGGCCGGCACGGCGGGACGTGGGATCGGCAGCATGGGGGGCGATGACGTGTCGGGACGCGCGCAGCAAGCGGAGATCACATCCGAGGGACGCGCTCGGCTGGGGGGCCGTCGCACACAATCGGTACGCCGATCGTGAGCGGCTCGCGAGCGGGGTCGGGTGCGAGACTGCACGGCGGCGCCGCGCGCGGGGCCGTCACGATCCGCGTCGATGTCGTCGCGCGCTTGCGGTGCCGCGAACGCCATCCCGCGTCGCAGCCGCCCGACGAGCGCTGGCGCACGGCCGCCGAAAATGATCTGCGCAGGACGGGTGCACGTGTGATTGACGGCGTCGGTGTGGTTCGTAGACTCAGTTCATGTTGACGACGGAGCAGACCAACGAGCTACGGGCACGCCTCGAGGCAGATCTGGCGCGCCTCGGCGACCACGCCCAGTCGGCCCTCGAGTTCACCATGGACCGCGATCGCGATCGGATCGGTCGCGACTCCATGGACGAGTCAACCGAGGAGGAGATCTACTCGACCCAGCTCCGGCTGCATGATCGGGAGACCTTCCTGCTCGCCAAGATCCGGGAGGCCATGCAGCGCCTCGAGGCCGGCAAGCTGGACGAGTGCGAGGAGTGTGCGGAGCCGATCGGGTACAAGCGCCTGCTTGCGCGGCCGGTTACGACCCTGTGCTTCGAGTGCAAGTCCGCTCGCGAGCAGGTCGAGGCCGACGAACGGGCCGACTGACGGGCCTACCGGCGCGCTCGCGCGTGGTCGGGGCCAGGCACCGGCGGCCGCGTCCCGGCACGTTCCGGCCGCGTCGAGGCCGCATCCTCGCAGGGCCCCGCGGCGGTCCCGCAGCCGCCGGGCAGCCCATCGCTCTGATGACGTCGTGACGAGCCGATCTGCGGTCGGGCCACTGTAGGTGGCGGCGAGCGTTTGGTTCCGCTCGTAGACCCTGGTAATATCAGCCGTCCGGGGATGCGCGACCGCTATACGATCACCGAGCGACTCGACCATGGCGGCATGGCCGAAGTGTTCCGTGGCGTCGCGGAGTCGATGGAGGGGTTCAAGAAGTCGGTCGCTATCAAGCGCATCCTTCCGAACCTCACGAAGAACCAGAAGTTCGTCTCGATGTTCCTCGACGAGGCGCGGCTCTCGCTGTTCCTCCAGCACGCGAACATCGTCCAGGTCTTCGACATCTCGAAGACTCCGGACAACGCCTACTTCCTGGTGATGGAGTTCGTCGACGGGTGCAACCTCAAGGCACTCATCGAGCGCCAGAAGCAGAAGAACAAGCGGATCGCGGTCGCCCAGTCGATCTACCTGATGATGGAGTGCTGCAAGGCGCTCCACTACGCGCACTCGCTCGAGCACCCGGAGACCAACGAGCCGCTCGGGATCGTGCACCGGGACATCTCGCCGCCGAACATCCTGCTGTCCAAGAACGGCGAGGTGAAGCTGGTCGACTTCGGGCTCGCGAAGGCGAACAGCCAGATCGAGTCGACCGATCCGGGCGTCGTGAAGGGCAAGTTCAGCTATCTCTCGCCCGAGGCGGCGAGTGGCCTCGAGGTCGACCACCGCGCCGACGTGTTCGCGGTCGGCATCCTGATGTGGGAGCTGTTCACCGGCCGCCGGCTGTTCCACGGCGACACCGACTACCAGACCGTCGAGCTCGTCCGCCAGGCGCGGGTGCCCTCGCTGGCGGCGCTCAACTCCGAGATCGAGCCCGAGCTCGAGCAGGTCTGCCGCAAGGCCCTCGCGCGGGACCCCGAGGAGCGCTACTCGAGCGCGAGCGACCTCGGTGATGCGCTCGCCCAGTATCTGTTCTCGCGCCGCATGAAGGTGACGGCGCGCGACATCGCGACCCTCGTGAAAGACACGCAGGTCGAGATGATGCGCAAGCGCTCGGCCGAGCCCAAGGAGTCGCTGATCGACGGCCTGATCCTCGACGAGATGCAGAAGATGACCTCGCTCGTCGAGGAAGAAGGCGGCAACCCCGCCAGCAGTGGCTCCGAAGGCTCGCTCAGCCTCGACCCGAGCACGTTCGTCAACACGCAGAACTGGACCGGAGAGCTGGCCTCCAGCGGCGCACCGGCCCCGAGCGAGCGCGCCGGCAAGATCAAGCGTCCGACCCGGCCGCCGCCGACCAAGCAGTCCGCGCAGCTGCGGGGCGCCGGCGTGCCGACGCCTGCCCCGGGCGAGCTCGAGTCACTCGAGCAGATGCTCGAGCCCGAGCGCACCGGCGTCCATTCGCGGGACCAGCCGGGCACGCTGCCTTGGCTCTGGATCAGCATCGTGCTCCTGCTGCTCGCCGCCGGCGCCGCCGGCGCTGTCGTCTACGCGATGCAGTAGCGGCTCGCGCGCGGCGGATGGTCGCGACCGGACGGGTCGCCAAGCGCGCCAAGCGCGCCAAGCTCGCCATGGAAAGGTTCGAGGAGAGCGGATGTGTTGCGGCGCGGTGCGGCGCACGCGCTGCGGCACACGTGAGCGCCTCTCCAAAACAACCCTTGGCGCCCTTGGCGCGCCGGGCGACCGTCCGCGTCGTTACGGCAGGCGCTGCAGATCGCGCAGCGCTTCGCTGTTCGGCGCGAGCTCGCCGACGCGGGTGATCGCGTCGGCGCGGAGCTTGCGGTTGCGCAGTCGCGACGCGACGGTGCCGAGCATCACCCAGCCGTCGACGAGGTCGGGGTTGTACTGCACGGCCAGCTGCGCGAGCTCGAGCGCGCGAGGGGGATCCTTGTCCTTCATCATGTCGCTGAGGTAGAGGTACGCGGCGAAGATCGACGGGTCCTGCACCATCACGAACTCGAGCGTGTTGCGCGCCTTCGGATCGTCCTTGTTGAAGTACGCGACGACCGCGCGACCGAGGTTCGCCTGCGCCATCCGGCGTGGCGTCGCTTTCTCGATGTCGAACGCCTTCGCCGCCGCCTCATAGGCCTTCGCCGCCTCTTCGTAGTTACCGTCCCCCTGCGCGAGCTTGCCGGCGATGATCAGCGCCTCGGGCTTGCCCGCGAGCTTCTTCGGCGCGAGCACCTTCACGCGCTCGAGGAGCTTGGCCTGACGCCCATCGATCGCGATGTCGGCCGAGAGCAGGAAGGTCTCGGGATCGTCGCCGCACTCGTCGATCGCCTTGAGCAGCGCTTGCGCCGCGCCGGCGTAGTCGCCCCGGCGGAGCGCGAGGCGACCGCGTTCGCGCTCGCGCTTCCAGCGCACGAGCCCGGGGGCCTTGTCGGCCTGTTCGAGCAGCGCACTGGCGCCGGTGTGATCGCCGACGAGCATGCGCGCGCGGGCTCCTTCGACGAGCAGCATCGCCGGGGCACGGTCGCCGGCTTCCTTGATCAGCGCGTCGAGGGTGTCGCGCCCGCCCGCCGGATCGCGGTCCTCGATCAACAGCAGCGCGGACTCGAGGCGTGCCTCGGCGAGGCCGGCGCGGCTCGACTCCTCGTACGCCCGGCGCGCGAGGCGGATGTCGCCGAGATCGCGATAGACGCGGGCGAGCTGGAGCTGCGCGCGGGCCGTGTCGAGCGACGGCGGGCCGGCGGTCACCTTCTCGAGGATCGCGCGGGCGCGGTCGAGGCTGCCGGGCTCGGCGCCGGTGCGCAGGATCGCGGCGTAGACGGTCGCCAGCGACGGGCTCGCGGTCGCGGCGTTGAACTTCGGCTCGATGCGTCGTCGGGCGGCATCGATGTCGCCGAGCTGGAGATCCATCCACGCGCGGCCGACGAGCGCGAGCTCGAGGTTCGGTGACTTCTTGAGCGCGGCCTCGAAGTCAGGGGCGGCGCCGTCGAGATCACCGCTCGCCATCCGGGCCTGGCCGCGGACCGCGAGGGCGCGCGGGAACTGCGCGACGTCGGGCGACTTCGCGAGCGCGTCGAGCGCGTCGAGCGGCTTGCCCTGGACGAGTGCGATCTCCGCCAGCGTGGTGCGGGCGCGCCGGCTCGCGGGCCACTGCGCGAGCACGCGCTCGGCCGCCGTGCGGGCATTCCCGAACGCACCGGTCGCGAGCAGCGTATCGACGACCTCCTCGGCGAAGGACTGCTCGTCGATCAGGACGGCGAGCGCGTTGCGGACATCGGTCTGGGCCGCGCTGACATCGCCGCGGGCGAAGTCGACCCGCGCGAGGGCGAGGTCCGCGAAGGCGACCTGCGCCGGCGACACGCCACGCGCCTGCTCGGCGGCTGGCTGCGCCCCCTCGGCGATCACCTTCTCGAGCTGGACGCGCACCTCGGTGCCGGTCGGGTTGTTCGGCACGATGCGGCCGCTCGCCGCGAGCAGCATCGCGCGCTCGATGAGGGCCCCGGGATGGTCCGGGCTCAGCGCGATCGCGCGCTCGGCCGCGGCGATCGCCTCGTCCCACTGGGTGGCCACGCCATGCGCGCGCGCGAGCCCCACGGCGTAGAGCGGGCGGACCTCCTTCTCGAAGGCACTCTTCAGGCTGCTGACCGCGAGCTTGGTGTCGCCGGCGAGCAGGTGGGCCTGACCGGTGACGTAGAGCACGGCGGCGTCCTCGGCGTCGGCGGTGGCGGCGGCATCGGCGGCTGCGCGCGCCGCCTGCGGATCGCTCTGCGCGAGCGCGAGGTACGCCACGGCGAGCTTGCCGTCGAGGCCGCCCTGCCCGGCCAGCCC
>JALZOI010000689.1 GCA_030857245.1 Myxococcota bacterium | reverse complement strand
GCCCCCACGCGCGCGCGAACGAGCTGCCCGGCTCGTCGTCCGCGCGCGCCGCCTCGACCTTGAACGTCGTCAGGCCGGGCCGCGAGAACGCGAACCGCAGCGCGGGCCGCCGCGCCGCGAGCTCGCGCTTGAGCCAGCTCACCGAGGTGGGCTGGTGCAGGAACCACAGGAACGTCGGCTCGGCCACGCGAGCGCAGCTTGCCAGACTTCGCCGGCCCTGCCGCTCCCGGGCGCCGTTTCGACACCGCTCGATGGATCTTCTTGGGCGCTCGCGCGTCTTCAGGCTGCGATGCAGCGGACCACCCTCGCGATCGCCCTCCTGCTGGCCACCGTGGGCAGCGCTGCCGGCGGTCCGTCACCCCGTGGCGGCGACCTCGCCGACGACGATCACGGTGGCCCTGACGCCCGCGAGGAGGCCGTGCCCGGACGCCCGATCCTCGAGTGGTCGAGCTGGTTCCGCGTCGGCTATGGCCTCGAGCGCACGCCCACCGGCACCACCGCCGCGCGCGGCACGCTCCCCACCCCGCGGGACCCGACCACCACGTGGGACGTCGCGCTCGGCGTCGCCCTCACGCTGCCGATCGCCAGCAGCGGCAACGTGCGCGTCGGCCCGTGGGTCGAGCTCCGCGATGATGGCTTGATCGCCGGCGGCGAGCTCCTGTTCACCGCGGTGCCGAAGCGGCTCGACCTCTTCCACTTCGCCGGCACCGGGATCGTCGCCGTCCGCGTCGGCGCGACGCCCGACGTCCGCACCGCGTCGATCGCGTACGGCTACAGCGCACCGTGGCGGCTGTGGGGCCCGTGGTCCGGCACCTCGCGCTACATGATCGGCGTTCGCGTCGTGGCCACCGCGACGCGCGCGCACGACGATCCGCGCGACTGGAAGGCGACGCTCGGGATCGAGGTCGAGCCGATCGGCGCGCTGCGCTACCTGCTCGGGATCCGCTCGCTCTACTGAGCGCGCACGGACGTTCGGGCCGGCGCGCCGCCCCTGCCCTCGCGCGCGCGGGCGCGCTACAACTCCGCGCGTGAAGTTCCAGCTCGAGGCGACGGCGACCGGCACGCGCGCGCGCGCCGCGACGATCACCACGCTGCACGGCACGATCCAGACGCCGATCTTCATGCCCGTCGGCACACGCGGCACGGTGCGCACGCAGACGCTCGCGCAGGTCGAGGCGACCGGCGCCTCGATCATCCTCGCGAACACGTACCACCTGATGATGCGGCCCGGGATCGAGCTGTTCGAGCAGCTCGGCGGGCTGCATCGCTGGATGGGCTGGACCGGCTCGATCCTCACCGACTCGGGCGGCTTCCAGGTGTTCTCGCTCGACGCGCCGGTGCGCGAGGAGGGCGCGCAGATCGACACCGCGGGCACCAAGCTGCTGTTGACGCCCGAGCGCTCGATCGCCATGCAGCGCGCGATCGGCGCGGACATCATGATGGTGCTCGACCAGTGCATCGACTCGACGAGCCCGCACGCGCAGGCCCGCGCCGCGATGGAGCTGACGCACCGCTGGGCGAAGCGCTCGCTCGACGCGCGCGCGGGCTCCCCGCAGGCGCTGTTCGCGATCGTGCAGGGCGCGTGCTTCCCCGATCTGCGCACCGAGAGTGCGCGCGCGCTGACCGAGCTCGGCGGGTTCGATGGCTACGCGATCGGCGGGCTCGCCGTCGGCGAGGGGCGCGCCCAGCGCGAGGACATCACCGAGCTCACCGCCGCGCTGCTGCCAGCGGACCGGCCGCGCTACCTGATGGGCGTCGGCACGCCGATCGATCTGCTCGAGGCGGTCCACCGCGGCGTCGACATGTTCGACTGCATCCTGCCGACCGCGCTCGCGCAGCACGGCGTCGCGTTCACGTCGCACGGCAAGATCGATCTGCGGCGCGGCGTGCACCGGCTCGCCGAGCAGCCGCTCGACGCGGCGTGCCGCTGCGACGCGTGCGCGCGCCACTCGCGGTCGTACCTGCGGCACCTCATCAAGTGCGGCGAGCCGCTCGGCTGGCAGCTGCTCGCGACCCACAACCTCCACTACTACCTCGCGCTCGCCCGCACGATGCGCGCGCGGATCCTCGACGACACGTTCGCCGCGTTCTACGCCGAGCAGCGGGTCGCGCTCGCCGAGAGCGATCGCGAGAACCCGCCCGGCCCGCGCCCGAAGCAGCGCCGCGAGGAGCCGGCCACGCGCGGCGCGTTCGCGCTGCATCCGTCGCCCGACGGCTTCACGAGCATCCGCCACCTCGCGTCGGGCGAGATCATGCACTCGGTCAACGCACCCGATGACGAGGCGCGCCGGGTCTACGTCGAGCAGTCGACGCAGCTCGCCGCCGCGCTCGCCGGCACGCGGCCACTCGTGGTGTGGGACGTCGGGCTCGGCGCCGCGCACAACGCGATGGCGCTGATCCACGCGCTCGACGCCGCGCCCGGGCACGCCGCGATCGAGCTCGTCAGCTTCGAGCACGACCTCGACGCGTTCCGGCTCGCCCTCGCCAACACCGGCCCGTTCCCGCACCTCCGGCATCCCGCACCGCACGTGCTCGCGCATCGCGGCGCGTTCGAGCGCGAGCGGTTCACGTGGACGCTGCACGAGGGCGACTTCCTGCAGACGTTCGGCGCGGCGCCGCAGCCCGACGTCGTGTTCTACGATCCGTTCTCGTCCAAGGTCGACGCCGCGCTGTGGACGCTCGCGACGTTCCGCGCGCTGTTCGCGTTCTTCGCGCGACCGGTCGAGCTGTTCACGTACACGAGCTCGACCGCGGTGCGCTCGTCGATGCTCGCGGCAGGCTTTCACGTCGCGCGCGGCGTGGCGTCGGGCCCGAAGCAGGAGACCACGATCGCGCTCGCGCGGCCCGGGACCGCGCTCGCCGGTCACGCGCTGCTCGGCCCCGCGTGGCTCGATCGGCGCGCACGGTCGACGGCGCGGTTCGGCGCTGACGTCCCCGCCGAGCAGCACGCCGAGCTCGAGCGCGCGATCCAGGCGCACGTCCAGTTCCAGTGAGCCCTGCGGGAGCCGCAGGTCGGTGACGCAGCCGCGCCACAGGGACGGCAGCACCCCGACGACGGTTCGCGGACTTGCACGCACGCGCCCCGGGCCAGCGGCGGATCTCGCCTTGCACGCCCCCTCGGGATGCGGTGCATGCGGTTCGCGGCGGTGCTCGCCGTTCGGCTCGGTGTCCTCGCCTTGCTCGGATCCGTGGGCCTCGGCGGCTGCCACGAGCTCGACTGCTTCGACGGCGGCGCCCTCGAAGCGTCCTACGAGGACGGCGAGCGGGTCGCGGCCGATACCAACCTCGCCGCCGAGCAGCGCGGCATCGCCGACGGCCTCGCGCTGACCCGTGAGGATGGCGAGCGCGACGGCGCGAGCGAGGGCTACGACGCCGGCTATCGCACCGGCTACGAGAGCTTCGCCGGGTACCCCGCTGGCTACGCCGACGGCTTCCGCGTCGGCGATCGCGACGGCGCGTTCGATCCATCGGCGTGCAGCGCGGGCGCCTCCGACGGCGGCAGCACCGGGGACGCGGACGGCTACGCCGCCGGCTGGAGTGCCGCGTGGGCCGACGGCGCCACCGCCGGTTATCCGGATGGCTACGAGGATGGCGCGGCCACCTGCACGTCGGCCCGCGTCACGCAGGCGGCCTCGCCGGCGCCCGCCGACGAGCCCGACCCCGACGATGTCCGCGTCTGCTACGAGCGCGGCTACGCCGAGGTCATCGATCCCGCGGCCTACGTGCGAGGCCTCGAGGAGGGCAAGCGCCGTAACCCCGACTACCAGGCCGGGTATCGCGCGACGTATCCCGCCGCCTTCGCGCAGGGCGAGCGCGACGGCATCGCCGCGGGCTATCGCACCGGCTGGGAGGACGGCTACGACAGCGGCTACGCCGCCGGCTATGCGGCCGTCTACGACGCGTGCTTCGACGGCGCGTATCCCGCCGGCTTCGAGCACGGCTACGACGACGGCTGGGACGCCGGCTGGTCGCAGGGCTACAGCGAGGGCTACAGCGAGGGCTACAGCGACGGCGCGAGCTGCAGCTGACGCGGACGCGAACCGCCGCCGACCGCTGACGCCGCCGCCGAAACGACAACGGCGCCCGCT
>JALZOI010000126.1 GCA_030857245.1 Myxococcota bacterium | reverse complement strand
GCCACACACCGCGTCGTAGCTCGCGGTCGCGGGCGTCAGGCGCGGCACCTCGCCGCCGCGGCCCGCGATGCCCTGCAGCACGAACTGCGGTGAGCCGAGGAGCGCTCCACACACGCGCCGCACCGCCTCGACGGGGAGCGTGCTCGCGGGCGCCTCGAGCGGCCCGACGATCGCGACGAGCGCCGCGGTCTCGCCGCCTTCGACGATCACGGGCTCGCCGACCAGGCGATCCTTGAGCGCGGCGAGCACCTCGAGCGTCGTGGCATCGGGGAGCGCGGCGGCGGTGCCGACGAGCCGGTCGACGAAGTCCGAGGCCACCCATGCCGGCTTCGTGCACGCGCCGTAGCGCTCCTCCCACGCGAGCCGCGCCTGGAAGTCGAGCCCGCGGAAGCCGCGCTCGCTGTTGCGGAGGAAGAGGCCGACGGCGCGCTGGAACGGCACCTCGAGCTGCGGCAACAACCCCGTCATCCGGCACGCCGCGGTGTGCGTCGCGCAGCACTGGCCGAAGTTCGTGCACGCCTGGTTCAGCGAGATGCAGCCGGCGGTCTCGCAGCCTCGCTCGCCGTAATCGGGGAACCGCGTCGCCATCGGGGGCGGGCCCCACTCGAGCGCGGCGTTACCGGCGGACACCAGCGTGCGTGCATCGACGGCGGTGACCGCGTCTCCCGGACCGTTACGCCGGCGCGCCGCGTCGGCGTCCGCGATCACCCACGGATCGAAGACGTTCGGGTAGCTGTAGGGCAGGGCCCCGCAGTGCTCCTCGGCGGGCTGCCGGTTGAAGTAGTCACTCGTCACGATCGCGACCAGCAGCGTCTTCAGCGAGTACCCCGATGCCACGTAGCGCGTCGCGAGGGCGTGGAGCAGCTCGCTCGCCGCCTGGTTGCGCGGGAAGTAGTTCGCGATCGTGAGCTGCGTGCCCGTCGCCTGCCGCCACACGTCCTCGGTCATCTTGAGCGTGACCAGCCACGCGAGCGCCGCATCGGGATCGGTGAGCGGTCCCGTCGGCGCGCCGCTCGCGCGCAGCGCGCTGAAGCCTCGCGCGAGGGCGCGCTCGAGGTCGTGCACGGTGCTCCGCGTGCCGGTGATGCTGCCGAGCTTGCCGTCGACGCCCGCAGGATCGTCCGCGAGGTTCGTCGGCGCGTTGAACGTGCCGCACGCCGAGGCCCAGCCCCACGGCCGGCTCGCGCCGTTGTCGACGAAGCCGTCGACCCGGAACACCGCATGCGCGCGCTCGCTGGAGATGCCCGTCGTCGTGCCGTAGACCGCCTGCTCGGGCGCCCCTGGCACCGGCCAGTGCCGGTCGAGCTCGGGCTCGTCCCGGTCGGTCACCGCGCCCTCGCTGTTGTGACAGCCGAGGCAGACGGGATCGCGGTGGAGATAGCTCGCATCGAACGTGCTGCCGAAGTCCTCGCGACGCGCGAGCTCGGCCTCGACCGGGCCGACGTTGGCTGCCGGCTGCGGGTACGAGATCAGCGAGAACAGCTGCGCTCGGTAGATCGGCGTCAGGTCGTCGAGGGCGAGCGCACTGCGGGCGAGATCGATCATCGCCCAGGGCGAACCGTCGGCGGGCTCGGAGGCGGGGCGGTCGCGCACGGCCAGCGCGAGGGCCGGCGTGATCGTGCCGCGCAGCGCGTCGTCCCAGCAGCTCTGCTCGCTCTGGATGTCGAGCCGCTGGACGTGGAGCGCGTCCATCACGACGTCGACCCAGCGCTCGCGAAACTCGGGGCGGTTCATGATCGCGCGCGCCACGGTCTCCGCGGGATCGAGCCCCTGCGCGACCGCCTGGGTGTGGAGATCGACATAGACCGCCACCTCGGCCTGGCTGCGCGGGCGGCGACCGGCGAGCGCGAGGAAGCTCTGCCGCACGAATGACGGCGCGTCGCCGTCGCACTCGGCGAAGGTGCGGTCGTCGACCTCGACGCCGTCATCGCCGGCGCCCCGATCATTGCCGCAGGCGGCGAGCGTGGCGACGAGCGCCACGGCGTGCGCGAGGCCGCAGCCACGGGTGGTGATCACGCCTGCCTCCCGAGGAACTTGGCCATCGCGCGGTGCGCGGCATCGAGCTCGCCCGTCGCCGTCGGCGCATCCGCGACGTTGAAGCCCTCGGCCGCGAACGGCCAGATGCCCATCGCGAGCAGCGCCGCCATCCGGTTCTCGGCCGGGGTGCCGAACCGGGTCGCCATCCCGTCGCGGCCGATCGCGCCGCCCACGCCCTTGTGCGCGCTCCTGATCGGCCCGCCGATGAATGCCGTCGTGTAGCCGTACGGGTGGTGGTTGCGCCCCGACGAGCCCTGCCGCGTGGGCGTGCGGCCGAACTCGGTGTTGAGGATGATCAGGGTGTCGTCGAGGTTCAGCTTCGCCGGGTCGGTCTCGCCCGGCGCGTTGATGATGCCGAGGAGCGCGTGCAGCACGTTGTCGAAGTTCATCGCGGTATCGCGCGCGTTGTCGGTGTGCGTGTCGTAGCCGCCGCCGCCCGACGCCTCGCGCAGGCCGATGTCGCTGACGCAGACGTACGCGGCGGGCTCCGTCGGGTGCGTCAGCAGGTGCCGCGCGGCCTCGAGCCCCATGTGCGGGATGCTCCGCCGCGACACGCCGCAGGCCGTGGCGCTGCGCAGCGCGAACAGGTCCTCCGGGATCACGCCGCGGATCGCGTCGACCTTCGTCGTCGTGTGGAACGCGCTCGCGAAGTCGTCGGCGCGCGGGCTGCGCAGGCGACCCTGCTCGCCCCACGTCAACCGGCCCTGGTACTGGTCGGTGTAGGCCTGCACGAGCGCGTCGTGGCTCGCGCGATCCCCTCCCACGGTGCCGCGCTGCAGCAGCGCCGTGAAGCTGGCCGCGTTGTCGGTCTTGATCAGCAGCGGGCGCGCGGCGCCGAGGTGCGTGCCCGTGGCCGCGGCCGCGGCGACGTTGTCGGTCGAGATCCCACCGGTCGCGAACACGTACGCGTGCGGCGAGGCCCGCTCGGGCGTCAACCCTCCGTCGAGGCGCGCGCGCTGCACGTGCGCCCCGAGGCCGGCGGCGTTCGGCTGCCCGACGGGGCGCCCGGTCAGCGCCATCGGCACCGCGGCCTCGTGCGGCTCGAGCGCGTGGCGCTGCACGACGACGCGCATGCGCTCGACGACGTCGGTGCGAGCCCACAGCCGCGAGGCGAACGGACCGAGCTCGACCATCGCCCCGTTGGCGTCGGTGGCGAACGGACGCTCCGCCTCGGACATCCCGCAGCTCGCGATCGCGTTCGCGTTCGAGGTCGGGTATGCGTAGTACTGCGTGTTCGGATGCTCGGCGGCGTCGGGCGCGCCGTAGTCGCGCACGAAGTAGAGCGTCTCCCACGGCGACAGCCCGCCGTAGAGGAAGATCTCGAGGATCCGCTTCGCGCGCTCACCCTCCGGGATCTGGACCGTGCTCGTGCCGTCGGGAAACGCGCCGAAGCTCGCGGCGCGCGAGCGCCCCATCCACGGCCCGACCATCACGGCCGCCGCGCCGGCGCCCCCCGCGAGCGCCAAGAACGTCCGACGTTGCATGCGCGTACGGTCCCACCGTGCCGCGGGCGGCGTACCGCCGTTGCGCTGAGGTCACCTCTCACTGCGAGGCGCCAGCTACGCAGCCTCGCCGGCCCATCCCGACCGGCGGATGCCGCCGCGTGCGGGGCCCTCGTAGCGGTCGACCGCGGCGTCGCGGCGCGTGCTCGGGGCGCCCAAGCCGGCAGCCGGCACTTGACGAAGTGTCTCGCCGCCGCTGCTTTCCAAGCACACGTCTCCCCATTGCCGGTTGCCGGCTGCCTGTTGCCCGCAGCCCGTTTCTGAGGAAGCACACGTCTCCTCAGCCCGCTGACCAGGCCGGTGGCAGCACCGGGACCCGCGGCAAAGCCCCGCGCACGACCCCTCATCGCCGCAAGTCCGCTATCCTTCCGTGCGATGCCCGGCGGCGACGAGCCCGAAGCCGCCACTCGCGACTCGCAACGAGACGCCGGTGGCTCGATGGCGCTCGCCCTCGCCTCGGTGCCGTTCAAGCGGCGCTTCCTGATCCCGACGATCGTCCTCGGCATCGCCGAGATCCTGGCCGTCGGCTATCCGCTGTGGAGCGCGTTCAACCTCGGGAACCTGCCCACCGACACGCTGCTGCGCACCGCGCTCCCGGTCGCGATCGGCGCCTGCCTGGTGTGGCTCGGCGCGATCACGGCCTGGCTGCTGCCGCTGTGGGAGGCGGTCGTCGCGCGGCGGCGGGGCGAGCGCGTCCACAAGGAGCTCGCCGCGCGCGCGTACCGCATCACGCTCAAGGGCCCGGTCCGCGTGCTGGTGCTCCGCACCGCGTTGTGGACGTGCGCCGCGGGGCTGACCGGCCTGTTCTTCCACGAGTACGAGGACTGGTCGTGGGCACGGGTCGCCGAGCTGACGGCGCTCGCGACGGTGCACGCGTACATCGTGTCGTGCGTGCGCGCGGTGTGGTGGGCGCAGATCCTGGGCGACGTGCGCCAGCGGCTGTTCGCGGCCGGCTCGCCGCTGCGCAAGTTCGACGACAGCCACTTCCGGCGCTTCATGCTCGTCGCGATGATCGTCGCCGGCGGCGTGCTCGCCGCGCAGACCGCGTTCACCTACTACTTCGTCCCGATCACGCTGCAGCAGTACCTCCAGCTCGAGACGTACTTCCCGATCGCGACGGTGCTCGGGGTCACCGCGTGGTCGGTGATCGCGCGCATCATGACGCGCGATCTGCGCCGCTACCTCGCGGCGTCGCGCGGCGAGAAGCCCGACGGGACCGAGACGCTCCCCGCGGCCGTGATCTACCGCCGCGCCCAGGCCCTGCCGTACCGGCTGGCGATGCTGACGATCGCGGTGTGGCTCGTGATCGGGATCGTCGGCGCGCTGATCGCGCGGCTCCACCTCGGCTTCGATCTCGATGACACGATCATCGTGTCCACGGCGACGCTGGTGATCGCGGTCGCGGGCGCGATCTACGAGCAGCTGTGGCACCGCGACGTCCTGCGCCCGCTGCTCGCGCACCTGACGCAGCGCTACCGGGTGCCGGTGCGGAGCATCGCGCCGTCGCTGTCGCTCCGCAGCAAGCTGCTGCTGTCGTTCGGTGGCGTCGTCCTGCTCGCCTGCGGGATGGCGCTGCTGTGGGGCTTCGTCCAGTACAAGAACCTGGCGAACGACGCGGCGGGCCAGCAGTCGCGGCTCGGGCTCGCGTGGATCAACTCGGAGGTCCAGACCGCGATCTCGAGCGCGGACACCCCGCCGACCTCGGAGTCGGTGCGCGCGGCGCTGCGCGCGATCGCCGCCGCGACCCCCGAGGCGCCGGTGATCTACTACGTCGATGATCGCGACGAGCATCTCGCCGTCGGTGGCGGGCCGATGGGCGCGCCGCCGGCGCCCTGGTACATCCGCGCGCAGATCCACGCGCGGGGCCCGACGCTGCTCACGATGCAGGAGGCGCAGCTGACCGGCCGCGCGGGACGGCTCGTGCTGAGCTGGGAGGGCGCGCGCTACGCCGTCGGCTCGGTCGCCGTGTTCTATCCGAGCTACCGCGGCCGCGGCGAGTCGATGGTGCGGCCGCTCAAGGAGCTGCTGGTCTTCTTCCTCGTGCTGTTCGGCGCGTGCGCCGGCATCGTGATGTTCACGGTCGCGCAGTTCATGGCCCCGATCCGCCGCCTCGAGCAGCGCGCCGACGCGATGGCGCGCGGCGAGCTCGCCGATCCGGTCGCGGCCGGCGGCGAAGGCGACGAGATCGGCCGCCTCACGCTCGCCCTCGAGGAGATGCGGCGCGCGCTCCGCGACAAGCTGCGCTCGACGGAGGAGGTCAACCTCGACCTCGAGCGCGCCGTGCAGATGCGGACCGCCGACCTCGCGCGCAAGAACCGCGAGCTCGCGGAGACGCTCGACAAGCTGACCCGCGCCCAGGAGCAGCTGGTCCGCTCCGAGAAGCTCGCCTCGATCGGTCAGCTGGTCGCCGGCATCGCGCACGAGATCAATAACCCGGTCAACGCGATCGTCAACACCGTCGGTCCTCTCGAGGAGGCGATCGGCGACTTCGATAGCGCGGATCCCGTGGTCCGCACCGAAGCGGCGAAGGACGTGCGCGACATGGTGCGGGTCGTCCAGCGCGGCGCGCAGCGCACGAAGGCGATCGTCACCGCCCTCCACAACTACTCGCGCACCGACGAGGAGAGCGTCGTGGACTTCGACGTCGATCGCTCGATCGACGACTCGCTCGAGCTGCTCCGCCACCTCCTCAAGCAGAACGTGACGGTCAGCAAGCAGTACGGTGACGTCGGGCGCGTGCGGGGCCACGCGGGCCAGGTCAATCAGGTGTTCATGAATCTCCTCACCAACGCCGCGCAGGCGCTGGCGCAGACCGACAACGCGACGATCACGATCGAGACGAAGGGCGACGCGAACGGCGTCGAGGTCAAGATCGCCGACAACGGCTCGGGCATCCCGCCCGAGGTGCTGCCGCGGATCTTCGACCCCTTCTTCACCACCAAGGACGTGGGCGAGGGGACCGGCCTCGGGCTGTCGATCGTGCACGAGCTCGTCGAGCGCCACGGCGGGACCATCGAGGTCGACACGCGGCTCGGGCAGGGCACCACCTTCACCGTGAAGCTGCCGCGCCAGATCCCGGTCGCGCTGCGCAAGGCGCGGACGACCGAGGGCAAGACCCGCGAGCCGCGCCCGGCCTAGGATCAGGATCAGGATCAGGATCAGGATCAGGATCAGGATCAGGATCAGGATCAGGATCAGGATCAGGATCAGGATCAGTTCGGATCAACTCGCCGGATCAACCTTTTTCCATCCGTCCTTCCTCATCAAATAAAAATCAGAAAACCGAAGCGTGGGGTCATGGCGTCAGCGCGCTGAGCCGTGTGGTGAGCCGCGACGCAACCTGTGCCGTCCGCGCGTGCGGCTCTCCACACGGGTCTGCGCGACGCCCAGCGTTCTCCTCGATCGGTGGCTGAGGCGACTCGCGGCTTTCCCCCCCGTAACGCAGCCACCGGGCAACGCACCCGCCTATGGGGATCCGATCCAGGACTGCGGCTCCGCCGGCCGCTCGAGCCACCGATCCGAGCCACCGATCCGGGAGAACGCTGGGCGTCGCGCAGACCCCGTGTGGAGAGCCGCACGCGCGGACAGCGCAGGTTGCGGCGCGCCTCACCACACGGCTCAGCGCGCTGACGCCACGCCCCCACGCTTCGGTTTTCGGAAGTTTTGATTTGATGAGGAAGGACGGAGGATGGTCGGGGTGTGCAGCCTGAGTATCTATCGGCGAAATCAAGATTGGGGACATCACACCTGAACATTGCTACAGGTAGTCCATGGCGCGGGCGAGCAAGCAGGGGCAGCAGGCCTTCGAGTTCAAGACCTGGGGAGGCAAGCGCAAGGGAGCCGGTCGCCCCGCGAAGGCGACGCGTCCGAGCGAGCCGCACAAGCGACGCGAGCGGTTCACCCAGCCGACCGCACTCCACGTGACGCTGCGTGTGATCGACGGAGTCGGCAAGCTGCGCCGGCGCGCCATCTACCAGGCAGTCGGGCGAGCGGTGATCTCTGTGCTACCCCGGGCCGACTTCCGCATCGTCCACCTCAGCCTCGAGACGGACCACGTCCACGTCATCTGCATCTGCGAGGCCGACAACGATGGTGCGCTGACGTCGGGCATCAGGCGCGGCCAGGAGACGGGTCGCCAGGCGGAGGCCGCCGAGGCGCCGAGGATCGCTCTGGAGAGCTTGGGCCTGGTCCATATACGCGCCGGCAGCCCTGCGCGGCGCGGCAGCGCGGGCTACTTCGTGCCAGCGAGTTACTTCGTGACCGCGGGCTTCTTCGCCGGCGCCGGTGCGATCCGCAGCTTGAAGAACGCCGCTGGATCGACCGACCCGCCCGGCACGCGCACGCTGAGGTGCAGGTGCGGCCCGGTCGCGCGACCGGTCTGACCGGCGAGGCCGACGACGGCGCCGGCCTTCAGGACATCACCCTCGGCCACCGTCGGCTTGCTGAGGTGGTAGTACGCGCTCGCGATCCCGCCCCCGTGAGCGACCACGACGACGTTGCCGGCGAGGAAGCAGTCGCGCACGAGCGTGACGGTGCCGGCGTTGATCGCGACGATCTTCGCGCCCTCGCGCGCCGCGACGTCGAGCCCGAGGTGCTGGCTGCGGTGCCCGTCGTTGAACGTGCGCCACTCGCCGAAGCCCGAGGTGATGCGGCCGGCCGGCCGGCGGAACGCGCGCGTGAACTGCGGCTCGTCCGCGCCCTTGCGCATCGCGCCGATGATGGCCGCGTTGTCGGCATCGATCTTGTCGCGGTCGGCCTTCGCCGGGTTCGCGAGCTCCTCCTCGACGACGACCTTCGCCTCCGGGAACGTGACCGTGCGGACCTTCACGGTCGCAGGCTTCGCCGCGCCCTCGACGGTGACCTCGATCGGCGCGTCCTTGGCGTCGAGCGGCACCGCGAACACGGCCTGGTAGCCGGTGCGCGCGGCGAAGAACTCGAGCGTGTCGCCGCCCGCCTTGCCCGACGGGAGCGTCTTCGTGCCGGTCACGGTCACGAGCACGGGATCGCCGGGGCGCGCCGACCGCGTGCTGACCGTCAGCTTCGGCGCGGCGATGGCCGAGGCCGAGACCGCGAGCACCGCAGCGAGACAGGTGGGAGCGAAGAGGCGAGGCTTCATGGATCTGGTGTACGCCGCGGTTCCTCGACCAGGAACGTGCGAAGAACGGCCTCACCGGTGCGAGGTCGCACGGTCCGGACGGCCCCGGGGGCACGATGCCCGGCGTGCCGAAACGACAAACGGCCCGCCGTGGCGAGCCGTCATCCCGTGGCGAGTCGAGTTACTTGCCGTAGCGGTACGTCGTGAACAGCTGGTCCATGCGCGCGTCCTGGCCGGGCGTGAAGTGGTCCATGCAGCTGTCGTCGGTGTAGTCCATGAAGTTCTTGACGGGGTCGAGGCCCGCGGCGTTCGGGCCGTTCGTGCAGCTATCGCGGCCGACGGGGCAGCCATAGGCAGCCGACTTCTCGCTCGGCGTGTCGCTGACGTAGTCGCCGTTCTTCTGGCAGCCACCCTGGAACGTGTGATAGAGGCCCATCCAGTGACCGACCTCGTGGGTCGCGGTGTCACCGAGGTTGTACGGCGCCGCGTTGCCGCCGGGCAGCGACGCGGTCAGCACGACGACGCCATCGTTCTTCGGGTTCGACGAGTAGCTCGACGGGAAGGTCGCCCAGCCGAGCAGGCCGCCGCCCATGTTGTTGAGGTACATGTTGAGATCGTCGGCGGTGCCGCGGCGGAGCGCGTTCTTCATCTGCGTCTCGCAGGTGCCACCGCTGCACGTGTACCAGGAGTCGTTCGCCGTCGTGGTCGTGGCGACGAGGCGGAACGAGTAACCGGTGCTCGCGAAGGCCCCGTTCAGCACGTTCATCTGGTTGGTGATCATCGTGCTCGTGGCGCCGCCGCCGCCCGAGCTGTTCGTGATGACGTGGACGTAGACGTCGATCGCCGCGCCGGTCACCGCCGCGGATCCACCAGCCACGTTCGCCATCCGCGTGGCGACCTCGGCATCGATCCGCTCGCGCTCGGTGATCGGGAGGTGCAGCGTGGCGCAGCGATCGAGGCCGCCGGCCTCGCCGACGCGGCTCACGAGCTCGGCGACGTCAGCATCGGGGGCCATGGTGCTGCACTCGTCGAGCTCCTCGGGCTCGGCCGTCAGCGCCTCGCAGGTCAGCCGCTCGAGGGCGGCGGTCTCCTGTTGCTCGGAGAGACCCTCGTTGAGGGCACAGCCGACCATCGAGACGGTCAGCATTCCAGACGCCAGCAGCACGCGGTTCCAGGTACGCATCGGCAGACTCCCTGTGTGGATGATCCCTACGGTTCGCGAGGTATCTTCACGAGTCGGACCACGGAACGCCAGTAAAGAATCACGGAGTTTCAGGTACTTGGATGTGTGTGAACTGGCCACACCAGACTCCATCGGGGTACGGGGCCCCATCAAGTGAGAGCGGCCCGCACCCATCCAGGGCCGGCGTGCCAGTCTGTCAGCGACGCTCTGCCGGGTTGACAACGTGGCAACGCGACCCTCGGGAGGGGCTGGAAGTTCCTCGTGATTGCAACAGGTTGCAGGGAAGTGACCTGGCCCGCCGCTTGTTAAAGCCCAACCCGCGTATGTGGAACCAGCCTGGTCGGAGTCCGTTTCGTCGGTTCGCGGCCGCGCACGTCGAGGGCGGTGGCAGTGCGGCGAGCCCCGAGGAGCCGAGCGAGCTGCGGACGGTCCCGGCCGACGCCGGGATCGTGCTCGTCGTCGATGACGAGCCCGCCATCGTCGAATCGCTGACGAAGATCTTCCGGCGTGAGGGGCTCAACGTCCTCGCCGCCACCGACGGCAACGCGGGCCTCGACCTGCTCCGCAAGCACCGCGTCGGCGTGCTGCTCACCGATCTGATGATGCCGAACACGACCGGCATGGACCTGCTACGCGCCGCCAAGACGATCGCGCCCGAGACCGAGGTCGTGCTGATGACCGCGTACGGCACGGTCGAGACCGCGGTCGACGCCATGAAGGAGGGCGCGTACGACTTCGTGACGAAGCCGCTCAAGCGCGCGCACGTCGTCCGCATCATCAAGAACGCGCTCGAGAAGCAGTCGCTGCTCGTCGAGAACCGCAGCCTCAAGGCGCAGCTCGCCGAGAAGCGCCAGCGCGCGATCATCGGCACCTCGCTCGCGTGGCGCCGCACGATGGACATCGTGATGCAGGCCGCGCCGAGCGAGGCGACCGTGCTGCTGCTCGGCGAGAGCGGCACCGGCAAGGAGCTGCTCGCCCGCGCGCTCCACGATCACAGCGCGCGCGGCAAGGGCCGGAGCGGGGGCGCAGGAGCGTTCATCGCAGTCAACTGCGCCGCGATCCCCGAGTCGATCCTCGAGGCCGAGCTGTTCGGCTACGAGAAGGGCGCGTTCACCGGCGCGTCGACGGCGCGCGATGGTCGCTTCGAGGCCGCGAACGGCGGCACGCTGTTCCTCGACGAGATCGGCGAGATCTCGCGGCACGTCCAGGTCAAGCTGCTGCGCGTCCTCCAGGAGGGCGAGATCGAGCGGCTCGGCGGGGGCGGCAAGCCGCGCCGAATCGACGTCCGCATCGTCGCCGCGACGAACGTGAACCTCGGCGAGGAGGTCAAGGCCGGCCGGTTCCGCGAGGACCTCTACTACCGGCTCAACGTCATCCCGGTCTCGGTGCCGCCGCTCCGCGATCGTCGTGACGACATCTCGTTGCTCGCGCAACATTTCGTCCAGGTCTATGCGGAGAAGAACGGCAAGGCCATTTCGGGTTGCTCGCCGACCGCGATCGAACGACTCACCGAGTATGGTTGGCCCGGCAACGTGCGCGAGCTGGAGAACGCGATCGAGCGAGCCGTCGTGCTCACGCGCGCCGGCCACACCGTCATCGACGAGGACGCGCTGCCCCGCGAGATCCGCGACGCCACGCCGGGCAGCGCGGCCGCGTCCGCGCTGACGTTCCCGATCGGCATGCCGCTCGCCGAGATCGAGATGCGCGTCATCCACGAGACGCTGCGCCACACGCGCGGCGACAAGCGGCTGACCGCGAAGCTGCTCGGGATCGCGACGCGGACCATCTATCGCCGCCTCGAGGCGACGGACCCGGATGCCGAGAGCGACGAGCTCGGAGACGGCGAGACGACCCGGGAGACGGCCAAGGAGCCGGAGTAAGGCGATGCAAGACCTCATCAAGCGCTACTTCTGGGTGATCGGGGCGATCACCGTCGTGGTGTGCGCCGTGTTCGCCGCCAAGGCGACCGGCAGCATCCTGACGGCGAAGTTCCTCGGCGACTCGACGAAGCCTCCGAAGGTGACGGCGGTGGTGCGGCCGGATCTCCCGGTGAAGGCGACCCGCACCAAGGACGGCACGCAGCTCGCGGCGCGCAACATGTTCTGCTCGGGCTGCACGCCGGCCGTCGCGGCGGTGTCGGCCGATCCGTCGCAGATCGCGCAGACGTCGCTGCCGCTCGTGCTGCTCGCGACCAACGTCAGCACCGACCCCAAGCAGTCGTACGTCAGCGTGATCAACACCGAGAGCCAGAAGCAGGGCGCGTTCGGCCTCGACGAGCAGCTCCCCGGCGCGAGCGGCAAGGTGAAGACGATCGGCTACAAGTTCGTCGACTTCGAGAACGGCGGCCGGATCGAGCGGCTCGCGCTCGCGGGAGCGCACGTGCCGATGTCGCCGGTCGCGGTCGCCGAGCCGGAGCCGGCCAACGAGAACAAGGATGACCTCCAGGCCGCGATCGACGGCGGCATCAAGAAGATCGACGACACCACCTTCGAGATCGACAAGTCGCTGGTCGAGAAGGTCCTCGTCAATCCGATGGCGGTGGCGAAGGGCGCGCGCATCGTGCCCGCGATGAAGAATGGCAAGCCCGAGGGCTTCAAGCTCTATGCGATCCGCCCGACCTCGGTCTACGCCAAGCTCGGCCTGACCAACGGCGACACGTTGACGTCGATCAATGGCTTCGAGTTGACCAGCGCCGACAAGGCGCTCGAGGTCTACACGAAGCTGCGCGAGGCGACCTCGCTCGAGCTCGACGTCACGCGCCGCGGCAAGCCCGTCACCCTGAAGTACACCATCCGATGAAGGCCGTCATGCATCACCTGTTCTGTCGCCTCCTCGCTGCCTGCCTCGTGGTGGGGCTGCTCGCTCCGCGCGTCGTGATCGCGCAGCCGGCACCGACGCCGACGCCGACGACGCCTGCCGATGATCCGCTCTACGCTTGCGGCAAGCGCACGGGCCCGATCGCCGTGACCTTCAAGCCGGAGACCGAGCTCAAGGACCTCATCACCTGGGTGATGGGCTTCACGTGCCGCAACTTCATCCTCGATCCGCGCATCGTCTCGACCGGCAAGAAGGTCACCGTGATCGCGCCGCTCAAGATGTCGCAGGCCGAGGCGTACAACGTGTTCCTCGCCGCGCTCTCGACGATGGGGCTCACGGTCGTGCCGAAGGGCAACGTGATGCGCATCGTCGAGTCGGCGACCGCGAAGAGCGAGACCGTGCCGATCTACAAGGGCGGCATCCCGCCGAACAACGATCAGGTCGTGCGCTACGTGCTGCGGCCGTCGCACACGCCGGTCGAGGTGCTGCGCGGCGCGCTCGACGGCATCCGCTCCCCGGCCGGCAACGTGGCCGTCGCCGGGAACCTCCTCATCATCACCGACTACGCCAGCCAGGTGCGGGACATGATGTCCCTCGCGCGCTCGATCGATCTGCCGGGCAACAGCGACGGCATCTTCACGATCGCCGTCAAGTACGCCGACGCGACGCAGCTCGCGACCAAGCTCAACGACATCCTCGGCGTCTCGGCGGCCGGTGCATCGGGCGCCCCGCCGGGCGCCGCCGGCAAGCGCGGCGCCGCGG
>JALZOI010000688.1 GCA_030857245.1 Myxococcota bacterium | reverse complement strand
GCTCTCCAACTTCACCGTCCCGCTGCCACCGCCCGCCGCGGCAGACGCGGCGTCGCCAGATCGCTGAACCGCCGATCCTACGTTGGTCGCGACGATCGCCGCCAGGTGGGGTTCACACAGCGCTTACCCTACGTGTACAGCGTCAGCTCAGCTTCGGATCGTTCTCGGGAAACAGATCGTAGTACTCGCGGACCTTCGCGTCGAATTCACGCAGCTCGACGTCGGGGATCAAGCGGCGGTTCTCTTGCGTGACGATGAGGCCCGTCTCCTCGTACGCATAGATCAACGCGGGCCCGATACCGGACTCGCGCATCGCGTTCGCGATGTCATCGCGCGTCTGGTCCTCGTCCAAGTCGAAGAAGATCGGATCGTCGGGGCCGGGCTCGCGGCCGAACTTCGCGATGAACCTCTCGCGCTGCACCGCGAGCGCTTGTTCCAACTCGCCGCGAGCTTCGCTGTTCACCGGGACAGAACGAACAACCTCGCCGGTCGCCTCGTCCACGTAGTAGTGGAACCCCTTCGTGAAGCAGCAGCGCTTGTACTTGTCGCCGGAGCCGCAGGGGCAGCGCTCGTTCCGTGGAAAAGGCTTCCGACCCATCTCGCATCGACCGTTTCCGGCCGGATCCCCAAGTGGTGTGGGGAGTGGTGTGGAGATTTCGGCCGATCAGCTAACTATCGAGCGGGAGAAGGGATTCGAACCCTCGACGTCAACCTTGGCAAGGTTGCACTCTACCACTGAGTTACTCCCGCAGCTGGTAGGAGGCTTTTCTAGCGAGAGCGGCGCGAACTGTCAAGCGGGTGGGCGCAGTCCTCGCTGCCGAGCCGCAAGCTTCAGTCGCCGTCTTCCTTCAGGCATTTCGCCGTGGCGGCGGCGGCGTCGCCGGAGGGGGCCGAGAAGGTCACCAGGTCGAAGGCGAGGTTGTCGGAGCGGAGGCCGGCGGGGCCGCGGAGCTCCCGGGCCGCCGCGGGCAGCGAGCCCCGCCACACGACCGCGTCGTCGACCCAGACCGAGAGCTCGTCGCCCTCGATCGCGGCCCGCAACGTATGCGTGTCGCCGGGAGTGAGGGCGGGGAGCGGCGGCGCCTTGGAGGCGGGCTTGACCTTGGTGTAGCCGCCGGCGCCGCACGCCTTGTGGTCCTTCATGCCGGGATTGATCTTCACCGAGACGTCGATCATCGGCTTCGGATCGAGGCGCCACATCACGTAGATCAAGTTGCAGCCGTTCTCGGCGCGCAGCTTGAGCCCGATCTGGCGGCGCGCCGCGCCGGACGCCAGCTGCTTCACCGTCTCGCTGTCGCCGAGGAACTTGAACGTCAGCGACGCCGCGTCACCCTCGGACGCCTTCGCGACCGCGCGCATCGCGGCCTGCTTGACGGTGCCGCCGATCGCCGCGACCCCGGTCGTCACGCACAGCGCCTTCATCGATGCGAGCTTCGTGGAGCGCGGCGCCGCGATCGGCGGTCGCGCCGTCGGTGGAATCGGCATCGGCGGCTCCTTCCGGGGCTCGGGGGGCGGGGCCTCGCGCGGCGGCGGCCGCGTCTCCTCGTTCGGCGGCAGCGGCGGCAGCGACCCCTCCACGTGCTGCGGCGGCGGCGTCTCGTAGAGCGACGGCGGGATCTCCTCGTTGACCGCCGGCGCGCTCGGCGTGCCCCCGGGCTTGCCCGGCTTCGCGTTCTTCGCGTCCGTCGCCGTCACATCCTCGACCGGCTTCCGCTCCGCGACGACCTCGGGCCCGTCCGGCGTCACGACCGCACCGTCCCCGCCATCCCCATCGGCCGGGGCCTGCGCCGTCGGCGGCCGGGCCTCGCCACCTCCCGGCGCCGACTCCTGCTTGCGACAACCACCCGCGCCAGCAGCGAGCACCACGGCCAGCAACACCGCGGCGAGCGTTGCCGGCCGGGCGGTCACGGGCCGACGACCTGGCGCAGCGCCGCGAGGTGCGCCTCGTGATAGGCGCGCTCGGCTCGGACCTTGACCCAGTCGAACCATACGATCAAACGATAGCGTCGAGAGTCGTCGCCGCCCACCCGATCGAGCGCGTCGATCTGGCGCTTCAGGTCACCCTCGAGGGTCGCGGTCTCTTGCGCACGGCGCGAGGCGGCGTCCACGAGCGCCGTTGTGACTTCGATCGACATGGCATCACGGCCGCTCTGGACCAGGCGGGCCCGGCCGGCGGCCGCCCGTGAGTTGCCACTCCCCTGGAACAGCACGCCGAGGTTCACGCCGAGCTGGAGCACGGCGAACACCGGCGAGCGATCGCCGTCGTCGCGGCTGATGTACTGATCCACCCCGAACCGCACGCTGAGATCGAAGGCGGCGGCGCGGCGCAGCTTGGCGTCGGCGCTCTCGACGTCGGCGTCGGCGCGCTGGTAGGTCGCGAGCGCGCCGGTCATGTTACCGACGGGCGGGGGCAGGGAGCGCAGGCTGGTCTGGGTCTCGCTCGCCAGGCGGCGGAGCTCGTCGACGCGGAGGCGCGTCGCCGTCGCTTCCTGCGCGGTCGCGCGGCGCGCCACGAAGTCGGCGTTCGTGGTCTTGAGGATCTTCTCGGCCTCGACGATCGCGTCGTCGAGCACCTTCGCGCGCGCGCCGAGGGCCGCGTGCAGCGTCGACCCGCGGAGCCCCGCGAGCGCCGTGTAGCGCTCGCAGTCGGCCTTCGCCCGCTGCTTCGTGACGATGCCCTCATAGATCCCGGAGAGCCGCCACCGCACGCCGCCGACGAAGCGCGTGCCGTCGCTCTCGAACGCGGGGTCGGGCATCATCGAGATCGTGCTGAGCTCGATGTAGCCGAGCTGCGCGAACACCTCGGGGGAGAACAGCAGCGCACTCTGCGCCGAGGCCACGCCTTCGACGTAGTCGCAGTAGCCGTCATCCGCGGACGCGACGCCGGATCCGAGCACGACACTCGCGGCGACGACGAGGGCTGTCTTGTTCATCTGTCTAGAGAAAGAGAGGCTTGCCACCGAGGAACAATACGTCGTCCGAGGCGGCGTCGGCGTCCTCCTTGTCGAGCTTCAGCTCGATGAGCTGACCGCGCAGCATCTTGTCGCGCTGCGGATGCTTGAACTGCACCTCACCGGGCAGCACCTCGAGCACGTCACCGACGTGATAGCAGAACACCATGCCGACCTTGCACGCGTAGAGGCCGGTCCCCTTCTTCACGTTCGAGAGGTTCGAGTAAGGGATGAACGCGACCGTTGCCTGGTCGGCGATGGCCCGCAGATACGCCGACTGCTGCAGCGACGCGATGATCTTGTCCTGGCGCTCGAGCGCGACCTTGAGCGTGTCGCGCGCCTCGACGGACTTCGCGAGATCGAGCTTCGATGACTCGTACTCCTGCTTGATCCGCAGCACCTCGTAGCTCAGCGCGACGGCCTCGCTCGACTCGGACTTCGCGTTGCTCGCCAGCATCGCGTCGAGCGACTGGGTCTGCGCCTCGAGATCCGCCGCGCGGGTCTCGAACTCGGCCTGGCGCTCCGCGAGCGTCAGGTTCGAGCTCGTGATCTGCGCGAGCTGGTACTTGCCCGACAGCATCGAGCTGCGATCGATCAGGCCGGCCGCGTACTCCTCCGCCATGCGGCGGCGCGACGACGACGCGTACGCCGCGTTCTGGCTCTTGATCTGCGAGCGCGTGCTCGACGCCGCGTTCGCGAGCGCGCGGATCCGGCCGAGCGCGGCCTTGCGCCCCGCGAGGTCATTCTTGATCGCGGTCCCGAACTCGATCTGGAACTTCTCCTGCGCGGCGATCGCGCGCTCGGCCTGGTTGAGCTCGTCGGCGAGCCGATCGCGCGTGTTCTGCTGCGCGGCGAACTGCGCCTGCAGCGTGACGACGCGCTCGTCGGTCGCGGACAGCGCCATCGGCACGACCCAGCTCTTGCTCATGTAGAAGAACGCGGTCGTCGAGATGTAGCCGACGAGCACGACGACGATGAGCGTCAGGATGCCGAACCCGAGGAGCCGGTACGCGGTGACGATCGCCTTGCCGATCTGCTGCTGGCGGTTGGTCACCGGCTTCTCGACCGGCGCGCCGAGGCCGAGCTGCGCGTACGTGCCCCAGGGGTCCGCGGGCGGCGCGGCGGGCAGCACGGGGGCGGGC
>JALZOI010000125.1 GCA_030857245.1 Myxococcota bacterium | reverse complement strand
CCCCCCCAGAGACGACGAACGTGGAGGACGCGCTCGACGCCGCACCATCGGGGCCCGACGGTGGCCTGGAACAGCGTCCAGGGAGCGCCTGGCGGGATGCTGCGACGCTGCGAACCTTCCGAGGCGCGCACCTTCGACCTGACGGGGTACGGCGTCGAGCACGCGGCCGCGCGCGCTACCATGGGCGCGCGGCTCGAGCGCCGTTCCAGGTCCTGGTCCTGCCATGGCGGAGCTCCGGCGCGCTCGAGCTGGAAGGCGTCGTGCTCCGGCGCGCGGACTATGACGTGTGGCAGTTCATCTCGGGCGGCGGCGAGCTCGACGAACCCTCGGAGCGAGCCGCGCGCCGAGAGGGCAGGGAGGAGGGATCCCGCTCGAGCCGAGCTACCTGCGGCTGGACTCGCGCACGATGATTCCGGCGTGCTGGTTCCGCGCGTGCCCGAGCTGACCGGCCGAAGTCCTTGTCATCCCGGCGCACGCCTTTGCCGTGGAGACGGGAGCTCCCGAGCTGCAGATCTCCAAGGAGCATCTCGAGCTGCGATGGTGCCCGTGGCGCGATGCGATGACGCTCCTCCGCTTCGACAGCAACCGCACGGCGCTGTGGGAGCTCCACGGCTGGTTCCCGGTCCGCGCGTCAAGCGCCTCGCCTATCAGTAGCCTCGAGTGCGTGCCGCCACGGCTGCGCCGGCACTACTTGCCAATGCAAAAGCGCGCGAACACTTCATCGAGCACGCGGTCACCGACCTCGACGCCACGCAGCTGCGCCAAGGTCTGTGCGGCCTGGCGGAGCTCCACCGCGACGACTTCCATCGGGCGCTTCGCGATCCACACCTCGCGCGCCGCCGCGAACGCATCCCGCGCGGCCCCGGCAAGCGCCTGCTGCCGGGCCGTCGTGACGACGGCGTGCTCGCTGCCCTCGCGCTCGGCAACGCCGCCGACGGCGAGGACCCGACGCCGCAGCTCGTCGAGGCCATCCCCCGTGGTCGACGACGTCGAGATCGCACCGCGCGGGTCGCCGCCGAGATCACTCTTGCTGCGCACGACCACCGCTCGTGCGCCGTACCGCGAGCCGTCATCCCAGGTCGCGACGCCGTCGTTGATCACCACCACCACATCCGCGGTCGCGACCCGCTGCTCGCCGAGAGCGATCCCGCGCTGCTCGATGCGATCGTCGGTCGCGCGATGGCCGGCGGTGTCGATCAACGTCACCGCGACGCCATCCCAGATCGCCGCGACCTCGAGCCAGTCTCGGGTCGTGCCCGGCTCCGCCGCCACGATCGCGCGCTCGCTGCCCACCAGCACGTTGAGCAGCGATGACTTGCCGACGTTCACCGGGCCGACCAGCGCGACCGTGATGCCCTTGCTGATCGCCTGGCCGTGACGAAAGCCATTCGCCAGCGCGGCGCACGCCGTCTCGAGGCTCGCGAGCTCCTCGAGAATCCACGTCGAGCTCTGGGTCTCGAGATCATCCTCGGGGAAATCGATCGCGCCCTCGATCTCCGCGAGCATCGCAAGCGCGCGACCCTCGAGACCCGCGACTCGCTCACCGAGCCGGCCGGCGAGGTTGCCTTGCGCCAGGCGCCAGGCCCGCTCGCTGCCGGCGTGGATCACCTCGATCAGCGCCTCGGCGCGGAGCAGGTCCAGCTTGCCGTGGCTGACCGCACGGCGGGTGAACTCGCCAGGCTCCGCGATCCGCGCGCCGCGCTCGACGACGCTCGCGAGGAGCTTGCCGAGGTTATGCGTGCCGCCATGGCCGTGCAGCTCGGCGACGTCCTCGCCGGTGAACGAGGCCGGCGCTCGCATCGCGAACGCCAGCACCTGATCCAGGCGCGCCCCGCCGAGGTCGCGCGCCCAGCCGACGCGGACCGTGCGGTCGAGCAGGGCAGGGGCCAGGCCGAGCGCCGCGGCGGCGATCTCGATCGCGCGCGGTCCGCTCAGCCGGATGATGCCGACCCCGCCGACGCCCGCTGCCGTCGCGATCGCGGCGATGGTGTCGTCGGCCTCGGGGGTCACTACCCGCCGCTTGCAGCAGCGCCGTCAGTCGGAACGATGAGGAGGTGACGATCGTCGCCCTCGCCCTCGCTGCGACTCGACAGGCCTGCCATCTCGGCGATCGCCATGTGCACGATGCGCCGATCGTGCGGCGTCATCGGCTGGAGCTCCACGATCTGCTTCGTCTGCAGCGCCTTCTCGCCCATCTTCTGCGCGAGCGACCGCAGGCGCTCGATCTGCTTGTCGCGGAAGCCACCGGCATCGACGACAAGCGGCTTCGCGCGATCGCCGGTGCGATCGCGATAGACGACCTTGTTGACGAGGTGCTGGAGCGCGTCCATCACGACGCCGCGCCGGCCGATGACGACCTCGGTCTCCTTGGTCTGGATCTCGAGGATGGTCTTGTCGGAGTCATCCTTGATATCGATGTCCGCCGAGATCCCCATGCGCTCGAGCACGCCGAGCAGGAACTCACTCGCCTTCTCGGCGAGGTCTTCACGTTCTGCAGTCGCAGTCTCCGTCACAGCTGCCTCCATAACTATCGCTTGCGCTTCTTGCGCCGCGGGCGGTTACGCCCGGGGCCCATCGCGCTCGAGCCTGCACCGCCGGGCGCCGCAGGAACATCATCCACTTCATCATCGTCGGTCGACGACGACGACACATCGATCACCGGCTTCGCCACCGCCGGCTTGCCGCTCTTCACCACTCCGCCCTTGGCACCGGGGACGGGCTTCGCGGCCGCCGCGGCCGTCGCATCCGCGTTCTTCTTCATCTGCGCGACGAGCGCGAGGCTCTTGCGATCGTACTTGTTCATGTAGATCGAGTGCAGCGCCGACAGGACCGTGTTCGTGAAGATGTAGAGCGTCAGCCCCGACGGGAAGAAGAACGACATCACGCCGAACATCAGCGGCATGCCGTACATCAGGAACTTCTGCTGACGCGAGTCGCCGGTCGCCGGCGTCAGCCGCGCCTGGGCGAACATCGTCGCCATCAGCACGATCGGCAGGACGTAGAACGGATCGGTCGCCGTCAGGTCGTCGATCCAGCCCGGGATGAACGGAGCCTGGTAGAGCTCGCCCGCGCTCGACAGCATGCGGTAGAGCGCGATCCAGATCGGCATCTGCAGCAGGATCGGGAGGCAACCGGCGATCGGGTTGACGCTGTGCTGCTTGTACAGCGCCATCGTCTCGGCCTGGAGCCGCTGGCGATCGTCCTTGTAGCGCTCCTGTAGGCCCTTCATCTGCGGGGCGAGGGCGGCCATCGCCTTCATCGACCGCATGGACTTCGTCGTCCAGTAGATCGTCGCCAGCTTGACGAGGAACGTCAGCAGCATGATGGCGATGCCCCAGTTCCCGAAGAACGCGTAGAACTTGAGCAGCAGCCAGAGCAGCGGCTTACCGATCACGGCGAACCAGCCGAAGTCGATCGTGTCCTTGAAGCCGGTGGTGAAGCCGGCCGCCTCGCTGGCGAGCTCGAGCTTCTGGTAGCTCTTCGGGCCGAGGTACCCCATGACCTCGCGGGTGATCGGGGGGTCGCCCGCCTTCAGCATCGCGACCGGGAACACGAGGTCGGTGCGCATCACGCCATCGACGCCGATCGCGTACGAGAACTTGTCGACCGACTCGGTCGTCAGCGAGCTCGGCGCGTACGCCTGCAGCATGTACGGGTGCTCGTAGCCGGCCCACTGGACGTTCGCCATGAAGCGGGGCGAGGCGATCAGCGCCTTGAGGTTCGTGTTGAACACCTCGTCGTCACGCATCGTCGCGGAGTTCCAGATCCGGGCCTCGACCTGGCTCGAGCCGTCCATGTCGGCCGTCGGGTCCTGCCAGCCGAACGAGGACACCGCGAGCTGCTGGCGAGCGACCATGCCGGCGGGCACCGAGACCGTCGCCTTGAGCGACATCTTCACCGCGTACGCGTCGGGATAGACGGTGAACGTCTTCTCGAGATCGAAGCCGGGGACCTGCAGCGAGTAGCGGACCTGGGTGTCCGAGATCTTCGAGCCCTGCCACTCGACGTTCGCCGGCAGCTTCAGATCGGAGCGCGGGAAGTCGACGTAGAAGGCGCCGGTGCCCGGACGCCCCGGCAGCATCTCGCCTTTGAGCTGGGTGCTCGGATCGGTGAGGTACTTCTTGTCGGCGAGCTGCCACGAGGTCAGCGCGCCGCCGTAGTTCGAGAAGGTCGCCGTGACCTTGCCAGGGAACTCGAGGACGATCGGGACCTCGGGGCCGCGCGGCGCTTCCGGTGCCGTGGCGATCGGCGGTGGTGCAGCCGGGCTGAGCGCGCCGCTACCGGCGACGATCTGCGAGCCCGAGCCCTGCGTGGCCTGCTTCGTGTCGTCCTTGGCCGGCGGAAACGCCAGGTTCCAGACGAGCATCACCGCGAGCGCGAGCCCGACGGCCAACAGCAGGCGCTTCCCTTGGTTCTCCATCAGTGCTGCTCCTGCGCTCGGTGCGTGCACCGACGTGACGTGACCGGGTCATATCCACCGCGTGCAAACGGATGACACCGCAGCACGCGCCACACCGCGAGCGAGACACCGATCAGGATGCCTCGCTGCTGCACGGCGTCGACGGCGTACTCCGAGCACGTCGGTAGATATCGACAGCTCGGCGCCCGCTTCATCGGTGACAGCACGCGCCGGTAGAACAGCACCGGCAGCAGCACGATCGAGACGAGGAAGCGGTGGATCGAGGTCATGAAAGCTGCCGCACGATCCGGGTCAGATCAGGCGCGAAGTCGTGCGGATGAACCTGACGTGCGGCGCTGTCCTTGGCAACCAGGACGAGGTCCCAGCCAGCAGGAACCCAGCCGTTCAGGCGCATCCACTCGCGGAGCATGCGCTTGATGCGATTTCGCACGACCGCGTTCCCAATCTTCTTCGTCACCGTGAGCCCGAGCCTGCCCGCAAGCTGCGGATCAGATCGCCGTCGCGCAATCCCAAGAACGTGTCTTCCATGCGTCTTCGAGCCAACGCCTTGGACTGCGACGTAATCAGCGCGCTGTCGCAGCCGCATCTCCTTGGAGATTCCCAGAGGAGAACGGCGCGACCGCGGACGGCGTCGAGCCGCGAGCGACAAATCACTTCTTGGCGGCCGTCACCGAGATCCGCTTGCGCCCCTTGGCGCGGCGGCGGCGGAGGACTTCACGTCCACCACGGGTCTTCTTGCGGGCACGGAAGCCGTGGGTGCGCTTACGGCTCTTGTTATGCGGCTGATACGTACGCTTGGACACGGTAACTCTCCACCCGTCGAGGGCTTAGCGGAGGGCGATCGATACTCAACCAGGTCTTGGAAGTCAAGGCGAAGCCAACGATCGCGATGCGTTCATTGTGCGGTTCGCAAACCGACTCGGCGCGGCATCCACGGCCTGTTTCCGACGGGAGTCCGGAGTTCACTTGCCGACCTTTTGAGCTTGCACACCGAAATCGCCATCTGATACCAACGCGAAGTTTCCTCGGCTGTGGATAAGCCATAGCGCTGGTCGACAGCTGAGGACTGGGGTTCCCTGTGGATAACCTCTGGATAGAGGTGCGTCTTGTCTGTGTTGAATGCGTCGCAATCTTTTGAAATCACAGGACATCGTCCTGGAGACCAGGGAATGACAGTACAGCTGATTTGGGACGAAGCTGTGGGCCGCCTGAAGTCTCGGGTTTCTCCACAGAACTACGACATGTGGCTGCGTCCCATCGAGCTCCGATCGTTCGATGGTGCCATCCTGCGGCTGCGCGCCCCCAACAGCTACGTCCGGCTGTGGTTCGAGTCGAACTTCCTCGAGTCCCTGGTCCGGGAGCTCCAGGATCTTGGACATGCGGTGCGGGTCGAGTTCGATGCCGACGGGCCCACGGAGCGTCCGGCGCCCGCTCCGGAGGAGGTTGCGAGCTTCGCCGACGGCACCCTGACCGATGTCCCGGCCGTCACCGCGGCCGCGGTCCTGCCACGTCCCACGGCCGCGCCTGTTCCGGCGGTGCCCCGCGAGCGCCAGAAGATGGCGATCTCCGCCGACGACATCATCGCGCCCGATGTTGCCTCGCTGAACCCCCGCTACACGTTCGACACCTTCGTCGCCGGTCCGTCGAACCAGCTCGCCTTCGCGGCGAGCCAGGCCGCCGCCTCGAGCTACCCGCCGAAGTACAACCCGGTGTTCATCTGCGGCGGCGTCGGGCTCGGCAAGACCCACCTGCTCCACGCCATCGGTCATCAGCAGCTCGGCAACCGCCCCGGCTCGCGCATCGTCTACATCTCGAGCGAGCGCTTCATGAACGAGTACGTGCAGGCCATTCGCACCGGCAAGATGCACGAGTTCCGCCGGAACTACCGCGAGGGCATCGACGTCCTGCTCATCGATGACGTGCAGTTCCTGGCTGGCAAGGAGAGCACGCAGGACGAGTTCTTCCACACGTTCAACGCGCTCCACGAGAATCACAAGCAGATCGTGCTGACGGCCGACCGCAAGCCGCACGAGATCTCGGACATCGCCGATCGCCTACGCACGCGCTTTGCGTGGGGCCTGCTCGCCGATATCGAGCCGCCCGAGCTCGAGGTGCGGATCGCCATCTTGCGCAAGAAGGCCGCCGTCGAGGCGGTGTCGCTGCCCGATGACGTCGCGCTCTACATCGCGTCCTCCATCAAGTCGAACGTCCGTGAGCTGGAGGGCGCGCTGATCCGGCTCGCCGCGTACGCCTCGCTGTCGAAGCGCCACATCGACCTCGAGTTCGCCCAGGAGACGCTCGGCGCGGCCATCACGCGGCCGCGTGACATCGTCACCCCCGACGGTGTCATCAAGATCGTCGCGAACTACTACGGGCTCAAGCCGAGCGACATCAAGAGCGAGCGTCGGCACAAGTCCGTTGCCACGCCACGTGCGGTCGCGATGTACCTGGCGCGCCACCACACCAAGGACTCGTACCCGGACCTCGCTCGCGCCTTTGGCGGCAAGCACCACACGACCGTCATCTCGGCGGTGCAGAAGATCATCGAGCGGCTCAAGGACGACGCTTCACTGCGCTCCGAGATCCACGCAATCGAAGGGCTGATCCTGCGATGAGCACGATGGTCATCGCAGGGATCCGCCCTGTGCGTCACCCTGTGATCCTACCTGTGGCCGATCGGTGGACGGCCGCACGCTCCCGGTTTGTCCACAACTTGCCTTCATGTCATCCACTGCGGGACGCGCAGGTGACGCCCTCGCGCAGCTCGGTCGTTTTGACTGTCAGGGCTGCAAGTTATGAAGCTATCCACAGCATCCACAGGACCTACTGATCCTACTTCTAACAAAGATCTAATCTCTTAAAGATACAGAGCACGAAGACCCGCACGCACCGCACGCACCGCAACGCGAACGCAACAAGACGAACGAACGGCCGAGGGTGACATGGAATTTCGCATCGCAAAAAATGAGTTCCTCCGCGGTCTGCGCCTCGCGCAGGGCATCGCTGACCGCAAGAGCACGATGCCGATGCTCGCGAACGTGCTGCTGCGGACACAGGGCAAGAACCAGCTCCTCGTCGCGGCGACGGACCTGAACGTCTCGCTCACGGCGGAGCTCAAGGCGACGGCGACGTCGGAAGGCGGCATCACGCTCGGTGCCAAGAACCTGTACGAGCTCGTCGCGAACGCCCCGGGCGACGAGATCACGCTCAAGAAGGCCGACAATCACTGGGCCGAGATCAAGAGCGGCAAGGTCACGTACCGCATCGTCGGCATGCCCGACCGCGACTTCCCGAAGGTCCCTGACCATCGCGAGGCGACGTACTCGACGCTCGAGAGCGCGGTGCTCAAGGAGATGATCGAGCGCACCCTGTTCAGCGTGTGCAACGACGAGACGCGGTTCCACCTGAACGGCGTGTTCTTCGAGAGTGACGGCAGCAAGAGCCGCATGGTCTCGACGGACGGCCACCGCCTCAGCAAGGTCGAGCGCACGATCGCGAACGGCCCCAAGCTCTCGGCAGGCGTCATCATCCCGAAGAAGGGCCTGATGGAGATCCGCCGCGTGCTCGATGCCGGACCGTCCTGCAAGCTCGCCATCAAGACGCCGCACCTGTTCCTCGTGCAGGACGACATCGCGCTCGCGGTGAAGCTTATCGATGCGCAGTTTCCGCCGTACGAGCAGGTCATCCCGAAGGACCACAAGCGCATCATCACCGTCGACCGTGGGCGCTTCATCGACGCGCTCAAGCGGGCGCAGCTGATGTCGTCGGAGACCCGCGGCGTCAAGGTCGCGGCGACCAAGGACGGCGTCACCATCACCAGTGACAACCCGGACCTCGGCGAGGTTCGCGAGGAGCTCGAGGCCGAGTACGACGGCGAGCCTATCGCCATCGGCTTCAACCCGAAGTACGTCGTCGAGCTGCTCTCCCAGATGGCGAGCGACCAGGTCACGCTGGCGCTCGGCGGCGAGCTCGACCCCGGCCTGCTGCGCCCGCTGACGGGTGATGACTATCTCGGCGTCGTCATGCCGATGAGGATCTGAAAGCTGCGGATCCAGGCGCTCGTCGCCGAGGGCGTCCGCAACCTGCGCCCGCTGCAGCTCGAGCCGCGCGAGCGGTTCAACGTCTTCGTGGGAGACAACGGGCAGGGCAAGACCAACCTGCTCGAAGCCATCTTTGTTGTCGCCACGCTGCGGTCCTTCCGGACCTCGAAGCTGGCAGACCTCATCGGCTTCGGACGCTCGACGGCGACGCTCGGCGCGCGCGTTCTCAAGGATCGTCTGACGAGGGTCTACGAGGTCGACCTCGCGCCGGGCTCGCGCAAGGTTCGCCTCGACGGCAAGGCGGCACGCCCCCTGGCCCGCTACTTCGGGGCCTTCAACGTCGTCGTGTTCACCCCCGAGGACCTCGCCCTGCCTCGCGGCTCACCGGGCGACCGCCGGCGGTTCCTCGATCGCGGCGTGTTCAACCTCGACACCAGCTACCTCGCCGTCGCGAGCGACTACGACAAGGTCCTGCGCACGCGCAACAGCGTGTTGAAGCAGGCCGGGCAGGGCACGCTCGGCGCCCGGCAGGCCGAGGAGCTCCTCTCCGTCTACGACGTGCAGCTCGCCGCCCTGGCCGTCGCGACCATCGCGGCCCGGCAGCGGTTCCTCCAGCGCCTGCTCCCCGAGCTCTCGATGGCGTTCGCGGCGATCACCCGCACGGGCCTGCCGGCCACAGCGCGCTATGCGTCGAAGCTCGCCGGCGCCTCGGCCGCGCAGATCGAGACCCAGCTCCAGGAGGGCAGGGCCCGAGACCTGGGGTCGCAATCCACGCAGCTCGGTCCCCATCGCGACGATGTCGTGCTCGAGCTCGACGGGCACGAGGCAGGGAGCTTCGCGTCGCAGGGGCAGCTGCGAGCGATCATGCTCGCGTGGAAGACCGCCGAGCTCACGGTGCTTGGCCAGGCGCACGGCGATCTGCCGATCCTGCTCCTCGATGACGTCTCGAGCGAGCTCGACCCTGCGCGCAACGAATATCTCTTCGAGCACCTCGCGAACCTGGCGGGCCAGTGCTTCATCACGACCACCCACGCGACCCACGTTTTGCTGCACCGAGATCGCGCCGATTACCGCATCGCAGATGGCCAGATTCATCAGTGATTCTGACCGCTTCAATGCGGTCAATTCACCTCCCTGGAGCTTTCCGACGAGGAATGGCTGTGGTACCACCAGCTCTCGCATTCGAAGGCTGGGCGAACATTGGCAGATCCGACTTTAGGTTCAAAGACTTCCGAGATCTCGGGCGCGACCTCGGACTCGGATTACGACGCCGGTTCGATCGGCGTCCTCAAGGGTCTCGAGGGTGTCCGCAAGCGTCCCGGCATGTACATCGGCGACACCGATGACGGCAGCGGACTGCATCACCTCGTGCACGAAGTGGTCGACAACTCGGTTGACGAGCACCTCGCGGGCCACTGCTCGCGCATCGACGTCATCATCCACTTCGACAACTCGGTGACGGTCGAGGACAACGGCCGCGGCATCCCCGTCGACATGCACCCCACCGAGCACCGGCCCGCAGCCGAGCTCGTGATGACGGCGCTCCACGCCGGCGGCAAGTTCGGCGGCAAGGGCTACAAGGTCTCGGGCGGACTCCACGGCGTCGGTGTCTCTGCCGTGAACGCGCTCTCGGACGTGCTCAAGCTCGAGATCCGTCGCAACGGCATGGTCTACTACCAGGAGTACTCGCGGGGCATCCCGGTCACCGAGCTCAAGCAGACCGGCGTCACCGATCGGCGCGGCACGAAGGTCACGTTCCATCCCGACCCGACGATCTTCAAGAACGTCCTCGAGTTCTCGTTCGACACGCTCGCGCAGAAGCTGAGCCAGCTCGCGTACCTCAACAGCGGCCTCGAGATCGTCATCCTCGACGAGCGCGACGAGCGCAAGGTCGTCTACAAGTTCGAGGGCGGCATCGCCACCTACGTCGCCGATCTCAACGCGAACAAGACCACGCTGAGCGAGGTCGTTGCGTTCCAGGCGACCTACGGCGAGGAGCCGGACGAGTGCACCGTCGACGTCGCGATGCAGTGGAACGACGGCTACTCCGAGCTGCTCACCTGCTTCACCAACACGATCAAGAATCGCGATGGCGGCACGCACGCGTCCGGCTTCCGCCAGGCGCTGACCCGCACGGTGAACAACTACGCCAACGAGTACAAGCTGCTCGCGAAGGACGCGAAGGGCGGCCTCTCCGGCGAGGATCTGCGCGAGGGCCTGACCGCCGTGGTCTCGGTCAAGGTCGGCGATCCGAAGTACTCGAACCAGGCCAAGGACAAGCTGGTGTCCTCGGAGGTCGCGACCGCGGTGTCGGCCGTCGTCGCCGAGAAGCTCGGGCTGTACCTCGAGCAGCATCCGAAGGAAGCGCGCATCATCGTCAACAAGGCGCTGCTGGCGTCACGCGCTCGCGAGGCCGCTCGCAAGGCGCGCGAGATGGTGCAGCGCAAGGGTGCGCTCGAGCTGACGTCACTGCCCGGGAAGCTCGCCGACTGTCAGGAGCGCGATCCCGAGAAGAGCGAGCTGTTCATCGTCGAGGGTGAGTCCGCCGGTGGCTCCGCGAAGCAGGGCCGCAGCCGCGCCTTCCAGGCGATCCTCCCGCTGCGCGGCAAGATCCTCAACGTCGAGAAGGTCCGGTTCGATCGCATGCTCGGCTCGCAGGAGCTGACCACGCTGATCACCGCGCTCGGCACGAGCGTCGGCGAGGAGAAGGACATCGCCAAGCTCCGCTATCACAAGATCATCGTGATGACGGATGCCGATGTCGACGGCAGTCACATTCGCACGTTGCTGCTGACGTTCTTCTTCCGTCACTTCAACGAGCTGTTCGAGAACGGGCACGTCTACATCGCGCAGCCGCCGCTCTACAAGATCAAGAAGGGCAAGCACGAGCAGTACCTGAAGAACGAGCAGGCGATGGAGGACTACCTCCTCGACAGCGTCACGAAGGAAGCCCGGCTGACCCGGGCCAACGGCGAGCCGATCACGGGCGAGGAGCTCGCCGAGATCGTGAAGCGCGTGAACCAGTCGCGCCGCCTGCGCACCCAGCTCGACAAGCGCGGCGATGGCCGGATCTCGGCGCAGTTCGCCGAGGCGGGACTGACCGAGGACGACCTCAAGAACAAGGACCGGCTCGAGCTCATCGAGGCGAAGGTCATGGCGGAGGTCTCGCGCCGGCACGGCGAGCTCGGGCAGGCCGCGGCGGAGTACAAGCAGGACGGCGAGCACGGTGGCTGGGAGATGCGGTTCCCGGCCGGCGTCCACGGCGTCCGTCGCCACACGATCCTCAACGTCGACATGGTGCGCTCGTCGGAGTTCGTCGAGCTTCGCAAGATCAGCACCGACCTGCGGGCCACGCTCGTCGAGCCGCTGGCGATGGTGCTCGGCAACGAGGAGCCGATCGTCGTCGACAGCACCGATGACATCGCGCGCATCGTCGAGGAGCTCGGCCGCAAGGGCCTGCAGATCCAGCGCTACAAGGGGCTGGGCGAGATGAACGCCGAGCAGCTCTGGGAGACCACGATGGATCCCGCGAAGCGGAATCTCTTGAAGGTCAAGGTCGAGGAGATGGCCGAGGCTGATGGCATCTTCACGAAGCTGATGGGCGATCTCGTCGAGCCTCGCCGCGAGTTCATCGAGCAGAACGCGCTCAACGTCCGCAACCTCGACGTCTGAGCGAGCGCAGGCGCGCGAGCTGCTGGCGCCGCCGGACCCGCGCGATCCGCGGCGGAGGCATCGGCAACGTGTCCGGCCGTGACGAGAGCCGCGAGTCGCCGGAGCGCGGCCGGGCCGGGGTCGGCTCGGTCCGGCACAGCTCAGAGCGCGCGGTGCAGGGCTTCTTGCAGCAGCGGCCCGACGTGCTCGGCGTCGTTGAGCCGCACGATCGCGAGCTCGGTCAGCGATCTCAGAGCGCGCGGTGCAGGGCTTCTTGCAGCAGCGGCCCGACGTGCTCGGCGTCGTTGAGCCGCACGATCGCGAGCTCGGTCAGCGATCTCAGAGCGCGCGGTGCAGGGCTTCTTGCAGCAGCGGCCCGACGTGCTCGGCGTCGTTGAGCCGCACGATCGCGAGCTCGGTCAGCGATGGTCCGGACAGCACGTTGAGCGTGGCCGGCGACTGCCGGAACGCCCACACCCGAGTCAGCGGGAGGCCCAGGACGCGGCACAGCAGGACGCGGTTGACCGCATCGTGCGCGGTGACGAGCAAGATGTCGTCCGCGCCGAGTCGGCTGGTGACGCGCTCGAGCACGGGCCAGGCGCGGGCCTCGACGTCGCCCAGGGTCTCCGCGCCGGGGCCGGCGGGGACGTCGCGATCGGGTAGCGTCCGCCAGCGCCCGAGAGCTTCGCAAGATCAGCACCGACCTGCGGGCCACGCTCGTCGAGCCGCTGGCGATGGTGCTCGGCAACGAGGAGCCGATCGTCGTCGACAGCACCGATGACATCGCGCGCATCGTCGAGGAGCTCGGCCGCAAGGGCCTGCAGATCCAGCGCTACAAGGGGCTGGGCGAGATGAACGCCGAGCAGCTCTGGGAGACCACGATGGATCCCGCGAAGCGGAATCTCTTGAAGGTCAAGGTCGAGGAGATGGCCGAGGCTGATGGCATCTTCACGAAGCTGATGGGCGATCTCGTCGAGCCTCGCCGCGAGTTCATCGAGCAGAACGCGCTCAACGTCCGCAACCTCGACGTCTGAGCGAGCGCAGGCGCGCGAGCTGCTGGCGCCGCCGGACCCGCGCGATCCGCGGCGGAGGCATCGGCAACGTGTCCGGCCGTGACGAGAGCCGCGAGTCGCCGGAGCGCGGCCGGGCCGGGGTCGGCTCGGTCCGGCACAGCTCAGAGCGCGCGGTGCAGGGCTTCTTGCAGCAGCGGCCCGACGTGCTCGGCGTCGTTGAGCCGCACGATCGCGAGCTCGGTCAGCGATCTCAGAGCGCGCGGTGCAGGGCTTCTTGCAGCAGCGGC
>JALZOI010000687.1 GCA_030857245.1 Myxococcota bacterium | reverse complement strand
CGCGCAGCGTGCTGCCGTGGATCGCGCTGGCGGTGCTGGTGCTCGGCGCCGGTGGCGTCGCGGCGATGCTGCTGACCCGCAAGGCCGAGGGCTACGCGGCGGTGGCGGCGGTCCCGAGCGTCGAGCTGGTCGCGGGCAAGCGCTACGAGGACATCAAGGTGCTCGTCGAGACGACCGCCGCGGTGACGCCCGACGAGGTCGCCGCGGCCTACCGGGTCGTCCTCGGGGAGCTCGGCGAGCTGGCGGCCGCGGGGGCGACGCTGCACGTGCTCGACGGCCTCGTCGCGGTGCCGCGGCGCGCGCTGTGCGACCGCAGCCTCACCCGCGCCTCGCTGTCGCCATGCATCGACGGCAAGACCGTCGGGACCAGCGCGCTCGGCAAGGGCGGAAGCCACCTGCTGCTGATCTCGGACGAGCGCAGCGCCCTCGCTGGCACCCTGCGGCGGGCGGTCGCCGGCGCGATCTGCGATTTTCAGCCGTTCTTCCTGGATGCTCGCAAGAAGCACGACAAGACCAAGCTGGAAGAGATCTGCGCCCTCTCCGAACGCTTCGTCGACGCACCGTAGATGCACCCGAGCCCGTGAAGTGACGGGCAGGTTGGTTGACATCCCCGCGGAAACGCACGAATAATCGCCGCGGAGGGAGCATGTCCCGCACGGTCATCGCCGCCGTCGTTGCTGTCGTCATCGCCGGTCTTACAGCGATCACGTACTTCGTTACATCGCAGAGCTTCGAGGAACGCGCCCGCAAGGACGCTGACGCGCAGCTCACCCGCGCCTATCAGGTGGTTCAGCGACTGAACCAGCTGCAGGGCATCGACGTCTCGAACAAGGCCGAGCGGCTCGCCGCCGTGCCCGAGTTCAGCGGCGCCATCAAATCGTCCGGAGATGACCGGCGCCGCCAGGCGCAGATCGGCTTCCAGAAGTTCATGGCGGCCGACAAGGAGGGCTCGATCAAGCCGGACATCATCGCGCTGGTGGACGCCAATGGCGATCTGCTCGCGATGCACGAGGTCCCGGCCGTCGTCCCGAAGCAGTGGAAGAACGAGAAGGGCGAGTCGATCCTGCCGGCGCTCAACATCGTCCTTGGCAAGCGCGTCATCATCAGTGACATCTGGGACTACGGCGAGCGCGGCATGATGAAGATCGGCGTCGCGCCGGTCATCGACGCGGACGCGCCGGTCAGCGCGAAGGATCCCGACGGCGTCGTGATCATCGGCGCCATCGTCGTCGCGTACGCGCAGACAGCGAAGAACGCGCAGCAGGACAAGACGCTGCTCGGCACGGAGATCGCCTACTACGACGGCAAGCGCGTCGTGGCGTCGAGCTTCCTGCGCGGCGGCGACGAGGACACCGCGAAGTCGCGCCAGCTCGGGGCGCTGCTCGCGGCGGGCAAGATCAGCGAGACCGGCGGCAAGCAGCGCGTCACGATCGACGATGTCGATTACCTCGCCGCGGCCGTCAAGATGCCGCGCAAGACCACGAAGGAGCTGCCCGCCGATTATCCGCCGATCACGTCGGGGGCCGTCGTGCTGTCGCCCATCGCCGCGGCGCAGTCGAACGCGAGCACGAAGCTGTTCGTGCTGCTGCTCGGTGCCGGCGCCCTCTCCATCGCACTGCTCGGCGTGTTCCTGGCGCATCGCCGGCTGATGGCGCAGGTCGATCAGATCGAGGCGGGCGTCACCGACATCATCAACGGCAACGTCGACCGCACGTTCCGCCCTGTCGGCGACGAGCTCGACGGCCTGGCCAACGGCCTCAACGTCATGCTCGCGCGGCTGCTCGGACGCCCGGAGCCAGGCGACGAGGAGTTCGACGACGACGGCAACCCGATCATGCAGGGTCGCGTCGAGTTCGAGGAGACCGAAGGGTCGGCGGCGCCGGCCGTGGACTCCGACATCGCGGCGCTCGCCCAGGAGTCGGAGCCCGACTACTACAAGCGCGTGTTCACCGACTACGTGTCCGCGAAGCGCGCCTCGGGCAACCCCGACGAGGTCTCGTTCGAGAACTTCATCGCGAAGCTCAAGGTCAACGAGGGCAAGCTCAAGGCGCAGTACAACTGCCGCGCCGTGCGGTTCCGGGTCGTCACCAAGGACGGCAAGGTCACGCTCAAGCCTGTCCCGATCTTCGCGTAGGCCGGGGAGGGGATCGATGACGGTCCAGACCGGCCTCGCCCGGCTCGCGCTCGAGGGCAGCGCGCTCCTCGAGGGCAAGCGGATCGGCCTGATCTGCAACCCGACCGCGGTCGACGCCGAGCTGCGGCATGCGATCGAGCTGCTCACCGCGCGGGTCGACCTCAAGGTCACGGCGCTGTTCGGCCCCGAGCACGGCGTCCGCGGCGATGCGCAGGACATGATCTCGGTCGACGACGCGCGCGACGCGGCGTCCGGCCTGCCGGTGCACAGCCTCTACGGCTCGACCGAGGCATCGCTGACGCCGACGCCCGCGATGCTCGAGGACATCGACGTCCTCGTCTACGACGTCCAGGATATCGGCAGCCGCTATTACACGTTCGTGTGGACGATGGTCCTCGCGATGCGCGCGTGCGCGAAGGCCGGCAAGGCGTTCTGCGTGCTCGACCGCCCGAACCCGATCGACGGCGTCCACGTCGAGGGCGGCGCGATCCGCCCGGGGTTCGATTCGTTCGTCGGGCTGGTGTCGTGCCCGAACCGGCACGGCCTGACGGCGGGCGAGATCGCGGCGTGGCGCCACGCCGTCGAGCAGCTCGATCTCGAGCTGTCGGTGATCACGCTGCGCGGCTGGGATCGCGACATGCGCTTCGAGCACACGGGGCTGCCCTGGGTCATGCCGTCGCCGAACATGCCGACGTGTGACACCGCGCTCGTGTACCCGGGGATGTGCCTGGTCGAGGGGACCGAGCTCTCGGAAGGACGCGGCACGACGCGGCCATTCGAGCTCGCGGGCGCCCCGCACCTCGATGGCGCGCGGCTCGCGAAGGACCTCACCGCGATGGCGCTGCCCGGCGTGCAGTTCCGGCCCGTCGTGTTCACGCCGCAGTTCCAGAAGCACGCGAAGCAAGCGTGCGGCGGCGTCCAGCTCCACGTCACCAACCCCGCGACGTTCCTGCCGTACCGCACCGGCGCCGCGTTCCTCAAGGCGTGCCGCGACCAGGCACCGGACCAGTTCCGGTGGCGCGAGAAGGCGTACGAGTTCGTCGACCAGATCCCCGCGATCGATCTACTCGCCGGCACCGACGCGCTCCGCCAGGGCATCGACGCGGGCGCGAGCCTCGACGAGCTTGCCGCGCGCTGGCCGCGCGACGAGGGTGCGTTCGCCGAGGAGATCGCGCCGTTCCGGCTCTACACATGAGCCGGCGCGAGCGCAGGGTCGGATGACGCGGATCGCGCTGTTCGGCGGCAGCTTCAACCCGCCGCATGTCGCGCACCAGCTCGTGGCGCTCTACGTGCTCGAGACCCAGCCGGTCGACGAGCTGTGGTTCGTGCCGACGCACACGCACCCGTTCGGCAAGCAGCTCGCGTCGTACGAGGATCGGATCGCGATGTGCGAGCTCGCCTGCGAGGCGCTCGGCCCGCGCGCGCGGGTCTCTCGCGCCGAGCAGGAGCTCGCGCAGGCGCCGGGCTTCGTCGCGAGCCGTACCCTGGATCTCGTCGATCACCTCGGCGCGCTGGGGCACGAGCTCCGGCTCGTGATCGGCAGCGACATCCTCGGCGAGACCGCGAAGTGGCACCGCTGGGAGGACGTCGTCGCGCGCGCGCCGCTGATCGTGCTCGGGCGGAGCGGTCACGCGCTGCCCGCCGGCAGCACCGCGACCGGCGTGACGATGCCGGAGATCTCGTCGACGCGGATCCGCGAGCTGCTCGGGTCGGCACGGGATGCCCCGGAGCGGGACGAGCTGACCGGGCTGTTGCCGCGGCAGGTGCTCTGGTATATCGCCCGACACCACCTCTACTCCCCCCCGAGCTCGCCCGAGATCTGATGGCCACCCCAACCTCTGTCACCGCCCGCAACCCCACGACCTTCATCGTCGGGGCCGGGCCCGTCGCGACCGCCCTCGCCGGCGCGCTGCGGCTCGGCGGGGTCCCGGTGCTCGGCCTGTGGGCCCGGCGCGCCGCCCAGGCA
>JALZOI010000686.1 GCA_030857245.1 Myxococcota bacterium | reverse complement strand
GCCGCCGGCAGCGACCCGCACCGGCGCGGCCCGGCTGCGGCCAACGACGGTGCCATCGCCGAGCTCGCCGCCTTCGTTGCGGCCCCAGCACCACAGCGCCCCGCCCGCCTCGCGCCCGCAGGTGTGGTGATAGCCGGCGCGGAGCTCCACGATCCCGGTGAGCGGCGTGCCGTCGCCCTTGATGACGCCGACCGCGGAGGGCTGCGTCGTCGTCCCGCCGTTCCCGAGCTGGCCGCTCTCGTTCGCGCCCCAGCACGACACCGCACCGCCGGCGCGCGCGGCACACGCATGCTCGCGGCCGACAGCGAGCACGGTCGCGTCACCGATGGGTGCCGAGGCGTCGCGCACCTGGAGCGGCATCGCGCGCTGCTCGCCGGTGGTGCCCGCGCCGAGCTGGCCGCGGAGGTTCAAGCCCGAGCACCACACGGTGCCGGTCGTCTTCAGCACGCAGCCGAACCGCCGCCCGAACGAGACGTCTGCGACGCAGCTCTCGCACGTGCCCGACGTGCACGCGCCATCGCTGCACGTGCTGCCCGCACAGCACGCCTGGCCGACCTCGCCACACGGGGGGTCGGGCACGCCCGCATCGGGCTCCCTCATCGTCGCGCAGGTCCCGGCGAGCCCATCGCCCGTGCCGCTCTCGAACCGGAAGCCATCGTCGCAGCTCGGGTCGGCGAAGGCGCACGAGCCCTGCTCGCAGATCCCGAGGAGGCCGCCCTGCACACACTGGTCGGCCGCCGTGCACGCGTACGGCTCGCGCGCCCCGCACGCCGTGACCAGCGCCAGCGCCAGCACGGCGCTCGCGAAGCCGAGGCAGCGGCGGTGCGTCACGGACATGGTGGGGTCAACAGCTCGGGGTAGAAGCGATCGCGCTGCTCGCCGTCACCGAGCTCGCCGTCGCGCCCGCGGCCCCAGCACACGACGTCGCCACCGGTCAGCCGCGCGCAGAGGTGGGGAAAGCCGGCGTAGATCGAGGTCACGCCGGTGAGCGGCGTGCCGTCGGAGCGCAGCACCGGCGTCGGCACGTCGGCGCCGCGGCCCGCGCCGGTCTGGCCGTGCACGTTGTCGCCCCAGCACCGCACGGTGCCGTCGTCCAGGCGTACGCACGGTGTGCCGCCGACGACGATCTGCGCGACGCCGGTCAGCGGGGGGCCACCGACGGCGCTCAGCACCGGCACCGCGGTGCGCGCATCGCCACTGGTGTTCCCCGTGCCGTTGCCGAGCCGCGAGCGCCACGCCGAGCCCGCGCACGACGCGGTGCCATCGGGGTTGCGGCGACACGTGTTGCCGCTCGAGCCGGTGTCGACCTGCGTGCCCGCGCCGATCATGAGGAACGGGCTCGTGCGGTTCACGGCGAGGCCGTCGCCGAGCTGACCGGCGTCGTTGTTGCCCCAGCACCAGACCTCGTCGCCCGCCTTGATCGCGCACGTGTGATCGACGCCGGGCGCGATCGCGAGGACGCCGGTGAACGCGGCACCGCCCGGCGCGACGAGGACAGCGACCGCCTGCGCGGCCTGCGTCGGCGTGCCGGTGCCGAGCTGGCCCTCGAGGTTGCGGCCCCAGCACGAGACGTTCGTGGCGCTGTCGATCACGCAGTTGTGCTCGTCGCCGCTCGCGAGCTTGACCACGTCGGTGAGCGGCGTGCCCGCCACCTTCTGGACCTGCACCGCGCGGGTGGCCTGGGTCGTGGTGGCGTCGCCGAGCTGGCCGAAGTTGTTGAAGCCCCAGCACCACACGGTGCCGTCGTCGCGGAGCGCACAGGCATGCTGGACGCCCGCGCTGATCGCGGTCACCCCCGTGAGCACGGCGTTCGCACCGTCGCGGACCTGGTGCCAGGCGAGCTCGAGCTGGCTCGTCGCGCCGAAGCCGAGCTGGCCCCGCGTGTTCTCGCCGACGCACCACACCGTGCCGTCGTGCCTGGCCACGCAGCTGAAGTGCCAGCCGAAGGCGACGTCGGCGATGCACGTCGTGCACGTGCCGGTCGCGCAGTACGCCGCGGGGCCGCAGGCGTCGCCGGTCGCGCAACACGCGGCGCCGGTCGTGCCACACGCCTCGATCCCACCATCGATCGACCCGACGCACGTGCCGGCGAGCCCCGCGCCCGCATGCTCCTCGTACTTGCGGCCGTCGGGACAGCTCGGGTCGGTGAAGCTGCAGTATCCCGTCGGCTCGCACACGCCGGGCACGCCGTCCCCGACGCACTGGCTCGACGCCGTGCACTGATAGACGTCTCGCTTGCCGCAGCCGCAGACGACCAACGCCACGCACGCCGCTGCGCGGAGCCCTCTCACTCGATCATGGTAACACGCGAGCTCGGCGGAGGCCGTTTCGCACCGGCGCCCCACCGGTGCCGACCGGCGTCCCCGCTTCGTGCCGTACCTACATCGGGGCGGGTCCAGGTAGACTCGTCGCGGTGACCGTCGACGAGACCACGCGCACGCTCTCGATCGACGAGTCGCAGCTCGCTGCGACCCAGCGCACGGATCACCTGTACGTCGCGGTGAGTGGCGGGCGTCCCGCCGGTGGGGCCCGGTGGTCGCTCGACGGCATCGACCGGGTCGAGGTCGGGCGAGGCCCCGCCCGCACCGCGCGGCAAGCGGGCCGCACGCTACGCGTCGAGGTGCCCGACCCGTGGATGTCGTCGGCCCACCTGCGGTTCGAGCGCGAGCGGGCGCACTGGCTCGCGGTCGACGCTGGCTCGCGCAACGGCATCCTGATCAACGGCGCGAAGCAGGATCGCGCGGTCGTCGCCGAGCAGGACGTCATCGAGGCGGGGCGGAGCTTCTTCCTGCTCCGCACCGGCGAGCCCGCGGCCGAGCCGGCGCTCGATCTGATGCCGGTCACCCGCGGCACGCTCGCGACGCTCGATCCGGCGCTCGCCGGCGACTTCGACGAGCTCCGGCGGATCGCGCCGTCGCGGGTGCCCGTGCTGATCGGCGGGCCGACTGGCGCCGGCAAGGAGCGGGTCGCGCGCACGCTCCACGAGGCCTCGCGGCGCGGCGGCGCATTCGTCCCGGTCAACTGCGGCGCGCTGCCGGCGGGGCTCGTCGAGAGCGAGCTGTTCGGCCACAAGAAGGGCGCGTTCTCGGGCGCGATCACGGACCAGCCCGGGCTCGTCGCGGCGTCGAGCGGCGGCACGCTGTTCCTCGACGAGATCGGCGATCTGCCAGCCCCCGCGCAGGCCGCGCTGCTGCGCGTCCTCGAGGAGCGCGAGGTCCGCGCGGTCGGGGCGACGGCCGCGGTCGCCGTCGATCTGCGCGTCGTCGCGGCGACCCACCACGATCTCGAGGAACTCGTCGCCGCCGGCACGTTCCGCGACGATCTCGTCGCGCGCCTCGCCGGCTTCGCGATCGAGCTGCCGCCGCTCGCCGAGCGTCGCGTCGACCTCGGCGTGATGCTCGCCGAGCTGGTCCCGCCGGCGACCCAGCTCGCCGCCACCGCCGCCCGCGCGCTGTTCGCGTACGGCTGGCCGCGCAACGCGCGCGAGCTGGTCCGCGCGATCGAGCGCGCCGTCGCGCTGGCTGGTACCGGCGAGGTCGGCCTCGCGCACCTGCCCGACGAGATCGCGACCGCGAAGTTCGCGGCGCCGACCGTGGCGGCCCCCGACGCCCGCCGGGACGAGCTGCACGCGCTGCTCGAGAAACATCACGGCAATGTCAGCAAGGTCGCTGTCGAGATCGGCCGGGTCCGCCAGCAAGTGCAGCGCTGGCTCAAGCGCTACGGCCTCGACCCCGAACGCTATCGATCGTGATGCTGAAGCCCGCGCTGATGCGCGGGTGGTGATGCTGAAGCCCGCGCTGATGCGCGGGTGGTGATGCTGAAGCCCGCGCTTGATGCGCGGGTGGTGATGCTGAAGCCCGCGCTTGATGCGCGGGTGGTGATGCTGAAGCCCGCGCTTGATGCGCGGGTGGTGATGCTGACGCCCGCGCTTGATGCGCGGGTGGTGATGCTGACGCCCGCGCTTGATGCGCGGGTGGTGATGCTGACGCCCGCGCTTGATGCGCGGGTGGTGATGCTGAAGCCCGCGCTTGATGCGCGGGTGGTGATGCTGAAGCCCGCGCTTGATGCGCGGGTGGTAACAGGCAGCCGGCAACGGGCAATGG